>JAAYUG010000170.1 GCA_012517825.1 Bacteroidales bacterium
CATTACGGTTATGAGGTACAGATCGACAATAAACCGGAACTCTCGGGGGAAGATGAATACCATTACTCGGGAACGCTCTATTCCCTTACCAAACCACTGGCAAAACCCTGTAAACCCGGCCCTGAATGGAATACATACGAAATCACCCTCGACGGACTCCGCACCATTGTGTATGTGAATGGTGTGAAGGTTACCGACTATACAGAAGGACAGGCGGTACCGGATCGCAAATTCGATTTTGAACCTGTTCGCGGTCCCCGGCCTGACTCAGGGTATTTCGGTATCCAGAACCATAGCGATAACGACGTAGTTTTCTTTAAAGAAATTGCCATTAAGCCTTTGAAAAAATAATTTCCTAACCTGTTAAACCAAACTGTATGAAAACCAAAGTATCCCGCCGCCGGTTTCTGCAAACCGGTACGGCTGCTGTCGGAGGACTGGTCGCCGCCGGCAGCATACCCCTGAAAGCTGAAGCACCGGCATTCTCTGCAAAAAAAGTTCCTCCTGGTGAGCGTCTGCGATTCGGCATTATTGGTGTCGGCATGCAAGGCTCCGGGTTGCTGGCAAATGCCATCAGCCTTCCCGGAGTGGAATGCGTTGCAGCAGCTGATCTTTACGATGGACGGCATGTGCTTGCCAAAGAAATTACCGGAAACCCGGCGCTTTTTACAACCCGTGATTACAGGAAAATTCTCGACCGAAAAGACATTGACTGCATCATTGCCGCCGTTCCCGACCACTGGCACCGGAAAATTGTTGTCGACGCCTGCGATGCCGGCAAGGATGTGTACATCGAAAAACCTATGTCGCATAAGGTATCAGACGGCTTCGATATGGTGGAAGCAGCCCGCAGGAACAACCGCATCGTAATGGTGGGCTCGCAGCGTGTAAGCTCCACTTTGTGCGCCAAAGCACGGGAAATGTATCAGAACGGCGCCATCGGTGAAGTGTCGATGATCGAACTGACCCTGGGGCGTAACGATCCTACAGGAGCATGGCAGTATCCTCCTCCTCCCGACCTTTCGCCGCAGACACTTGACTGGGATACCTGGCTGAACGGCGCTCCAAAAATTCCATTCGATCCGTACCGTTTTGCCCGCTGGAGATGCTGGAAAGAATACGGTACGGGCGTAGCCGGCGACCTGATGGTGCACCTTATCAGCGGTATGCTGTTTACTCTCGGATGGAACGAAGTTCCCAGGTCCGCCTCTTCCCTCGGAGGTATCTTCCGCTGGAAAGACGGTCGGAATATGCCCGATTTGCATACGGTTCTCTTCGATTACCATGGAATTCCGGTCTATGTGCGGCTCGGACTGGGAACTGAAACCCAGGAACTGGCAAGGTTTATGGGACCAAAAGGAATTCTCGACCTCGGAGAGTTCAGCCTGCGCTATGCTCCCCAGCCGGGAATTGACCTCGCCCCCAGTTATTATGCAGCCGGATTCCCTTCAAAACTCCGCGCCGAATACGAGGAAAAATGGTACAAGGAAAATGCCCCGGCACCAGGAAAGGAACCCCTTTACGATGAAGTATTTTACCGCGGACATGATTATGACGACATGAAACCCCACCTGCTGGCCTTCTTTGAAGCCGTGAAATCACGACAGCCTGTTGTGGAAGATGCCGTTTTTGGAAACCATGCCGCCCTGGCCTGCCACATGGCCAACGAATCATACTTCAGGCAAAAGCCCGTATTCTGGGATGAATCTTCCCGATCCATCCGCGATTGAGAAAAAAGAAAAAGGGGATGTCTCAAAACGTTGTTTTTCGACATCCCCTTTACGTGGGCTGTGCAGGATTCGAACCAGCGACCTCATGCGTGTGAAGCATGCGCTCTGAACCAACTGAGCTAACAGCCCTTGCAACAGTGCGCAAAGATAAAAAAGTTCGCCGAAAAGCATGGAGCAATTCCATGAAAAAAATTTTGCAGAAACAAAAATGCCGTTTATATTTGCACTCCCTTTTCAGGGGTTACCGGGGCGCTTAGCTCAGTTGGTTCAGAGCACCTGCCTTACAAGCAGGGGGTCATAAGTTCGAATCTTATAGCGCCCACTCGTCCGGATACATCTTTTTGTTTGTATCCAACCTATCCAGGATAATTCTTACCAGCCGGGTTTCAAACTGCATTCCGGCTGTTTTTCGATAATAATCAAATGATTTCATAAAATACCGACTTATTATCCCCGGGTTGTATACATGCTTTTGCCGTTAAGCCATTTTACCATGACGCAATTGATCTAAGCCGGCTCTGTTGCGTAGAATTTTCCGAACCAAAACCCTGATAAACCCAAATGATAACCTTTTATAGCTTAATGTAAATATCGTAAATTTGTATTTTGTTAAAATTTACATTTCATACTTTTTCAAGTTAAATAATGAGCAATCTGACCAAATTCAGCAACATTTTCAATAATTTCCCCTTCCGAAAGATTGATGAACAAATTGAACTACCCGTTTAATGGTGCGTCATATTTCGAATATTCCTCTTACAACTTTCAGAAAATTTCTTGAATCTAAGGGTCTAAAAATTATTCGTACCAGAGGAGGGTACGAAATCTGGTCCAGAAAGGATTTGCACAGGCCGGTTGTAATGCAGTCACTCATATCACCTGTCCCTGAATTTATTGTAAATCAGATATTAAAAACAATCGGATCAAATCGCGAAGAACTCGGAAGATTTATGAATTCATAATTATTTCTAATTTAGTTGCTGGTTAAAAAGCTTACCATTTTCAATTGAAAAAATATGAAACCACAAATTTTTGCCGCCCTTTTAATCAGCACAGTTTCCCTTTCTAATGGCTTTAGCCAGAATCAGAAGACCCTTGCCGAGCGGCTTGGATACCCGGCCAATGCCAAATTGCTCATTATTCATGCCGATGATATGGGCCTTTCGCATTCTACCAACATGGCTGTTATCAAAGCCTTTGAAGCAGGAGGAGTAACCTCAGGCAGCGTGATGGTTCCCTGTCCCTGGTTCCCCGAAATTGCCGATTATGTAAAACAGCACCCCGGACTGGACGCAGGCATCCATACTACTCTGACGTCCGAATGGAAATTCTATAAGTGGGACGGGGTTCTGCCTTCCTCCCGGATCCCGAGCCTGATCGATACCAACGGATACTTCTACGATGAAGTTGCCCCGTTTGCAAAGCATGCCCGGGCCGATGAGGTGGAAAAGGAACTTCGCGCCCAGATCGACAGGGCCATTGCTTTCGGCATTGACCCGACCCACATCGACAACCACATGGGCACCATTCTTGCCCGTCCCGACCTGTTTGAAACGGCTCTGAAGCTTGCCATGGAATACAGACTGCCCATCCTGATACCCTCGCAGATGATCAAAATGTATGCACCGCAGTTTCTCGAAAAAATCCCCCCCTATTTTGCCATGGTCGATAACCTCCAGATGCTGAATGCCTGGCCGAAAGATAACAACTGGCCTGAAGCCTACAAACAAATGGTTCAAAATCTGGTGCCAGGGCTGAACGAAATAATCGTTCATCTTTCGTATGACAACGAAGAGATGAAAGCCATCGCCATTGACCATCCCGACTTTGGATCAGCCTGGAGACAAAACGACCTCAACCTGGTGCTGAATCCGGAATTTCAAAAAATATTGAAAGACAACCACATAATTTTTATTACGTGGAAACAGATCCGCGACCTTATGCGCAGGGAAATGGATACCCCGAACAGCCGCTAACCTATTTTGCCTTGGAGAACTGGTCTGCCATTTTCAAAATGCGCTCGCCAGTTTCGATCATATAGCCTTCAGAAACAATAACTATTTCTCCGTTCGCGCTGCACAGGGCAACCAGAGGAAGATTATTCTTTATGTCATGGCCCGACAGCCTGGAAAGTTCCCTGATAAGCGCTCCGGAAGCATCGGTTCCGACAAACGATTTTTCCGGCAGTTTATAGGTTGCCAGAACTCCTGTCTGCCCCTTGTTCTCTGAGGGAACAACAAATAATACACTGCCTTCCCACCGGTTAAATTTATCAACCATCTGCCCGATATCGTGCAGTACGTGCTTCGACGGTTCTTTGTCAGGTTCCAGTATGATCAAGGCATTTACACGGCCTTTCAGCCAGTTTCCAAGTTTTTCCTCATTTCCCGAAGCTGACTGCAGCCCGAAAACGTCCGGATTCAGCTTCCCGGCAGAAATCAGCCGCGCTGTCTGCTTCCGTATTTCAACAGGTACCACCGATAATTTCCCGGGATAGACTTCAAAGAAACTGATCCGGCAAAGGACCGACCCGTCATTCATCCTGTAGCCGGTTACCAGCATATAGCTGCCTGCATCAACTTCAGCAGGCACTTTATTCTCTGTCAAGGTTGCTCCTTCAGGGAATTCAAGCGTACGGAAGAAACCATCGCGCAGGATTCCTGTCGTGAAGTGTTTGTAATACATAGGAACAAATCCGTTGTTCTTGTTAACGAATTTCAGAAGTCCTCTGGCAACCTCCGTTTCCTTTTGAGACCCGAAACCGGCTCTCAGCCATTTCCCTCCCCGGTAATATTCCGGGAACTTTGTTTCAGGATTCAGTCGGGCAGGAATGCCGAAAGTACGGCACACGGCCACAAAGAAAATATCGCGCGACAAGCGATCTGTGACTCTGAGATGGTAAACCCCTGCAGGTGTTAATGGTGCCCGCGAATGCTTGTTGGCCTCTTCATTCACTGTCAGATTTTCTGTAATCCAGCTGGTGAGAACGGATATGTCGCTACGGAGTTTATTCCCCATTTCCCGGCCAAAGGAAGAAAGCAGAAAGCCCCTCCACGGACTCAGCATTTCATTGGCAACTCGCGGCGACAGTACATACCGGTCGAAAATTTCCTGAGGAAGGTCTGCAGCAGCTTGTTTCATGCCGGCTACCGCATCCAGATGATCAGCCAGCGTCTGTTCCTTGACATCGGCAAAATCTTTGTCAGACAATTGCGCCAGGAACCGTATCATTAATTCGCTCTGCGACCCGCTGTGGGTTTCGATGAACGATGTTATTTCTTTCCAGTTTCCATAGCTCTTTTTAATGAACGGCATTATTTCTTCGCCAGGAAGATTATGCTGTTTGGCAAATGATGCAATCCAGGCAGAGTCTTTAAACGTGCTGCAGTAAGCATTTCGAATTGAATCCTCCCTGGCCAGCCGCAACGTGTTTTGTTTTCTGAGCTCTTCCGGAATCTTCTTATCAATCTTTCTGGCCGGCGGAGGGACGAGGTCAAATGAATCAGAAAGCCCCGCATAAGAAGCAGTTCCGAGAACCAGAACAAGGGTGTCAGTTGCTGGCACACTGAGTTTTTTCCAGGTAAACGCACCGTTTTTGGCTGTCCAAACCACCAAATCGCCCATACCGGTAAGAAAGCCCGAAAATCCGTTTTTATCGGTATAATTCACAGCAATCGGATAAAACTCGGCATAATTGTAAAGCTGGTATTCTACTCTGGCACTGTCGGCCGGAGTGCCGTCAGGATTTTTCACCAGCACGGATACCTTTTTTGTGGCGGTATAGTTTGAAGTAAGGTTTAATTCAGAAAATCTGTCGGCATTGGTAAGAACGGGCTCATCGCCGAAATAGCGGCCATAGGTTCTGGTATGGACAAGCATAACGCGGGAAGAGGGTTCTGTAAACCATCCCATGTTGAGGTCCACATCGGGTTCACAGGCACCCAGGAAGTACCATTTCCCGTCGATCCATACTTCTACCCAGGCATGGTTATCGTCAGTATGTGCCCACCGGGGTGTGTAAACCTGCCGGGCAGGTATTCCGGCGGTGCGCAGGGCCGTAACTGTAAAAGTCGATTCTTCGCCGCACCGTCCAAATGCCTTGCAAATTGCGGCGAGAGGAGAGCTTGTTCGTTCGTCGGTTCCCCGGTAGGTCACCTTTTCGTGGCACCAGTGGTTGATTTCCAGTGCAGCTTCCTTCATCCCGAGTCCCTGCACACGTGCCCTTATTTCATCGTACATCTGTTCCCTGAAATGGTCAAGATTTTCGTTGTTAACCCGCAACGGAAGAACAAAATGCAGGAACACATCTTCGGGAATGGATTTTCCCCAGGGCATCTCATTCCTTGCTTTCAGTGAATACCTTACATTGGAAAGAAAGAACTCCGGCGTGTAATCGGCCAGATCACTCAAAGGCATGTAAGCATAAAGAAACTCCATAGCCTGCCGTTCGTCTTTTGAAAGATTCTGCTGAAAAATATCCCAGATCGGAGTCAGACTTTTGGAAGTCATTTCTTTCTGCACCTGAAGCATTCTCTGAATATCATGCAAACGCTGAGGGTTTGTAATCAGATCACGCTTCCCGCACGACAGAAGCATCATTGCACAAGCCAGAAGAAGAATTCCTTTTCGCATAGTTCAGATAGTAAATTTGTTATACATTCTTAATGCCCGGAAGCTTCCGGAGAGTCACACTGCACGCCTGCATTTCCAATCCCGGACTGTGCATCAGAAGTACAAACGATCTAATACGCAGTGGGTCGGCCTTTAGTGCCGGCATCCGGGTTAACCCCGCTCAGGTTAACCCCGCCGAAACGCAGTGAAAGCGGCCCCTGGGCATATTGCGCACTTTCTGATGCGCAACGTGGATTAAGCGAACAAAGATACAATTTTCCCTTAGTGGATGGCCGAAAACTGATTCAAACGGCCTTTATTTTCCGTCATCGGCATAGTATCGGCCCAGCTTGCTGATAATCAGTTTCCTCACCTGGAGCGGATCAATGGCCCCCTGATAGGCATAGATTACTTCACCGCCCGGTGCAATGAACATCGTATAAGGCAATGCGCCCGACCAGTTTTTGTCGACTGCATCAATCAGCTTGTATTTATCGGAGCCGCTGTAAATAAAGTTTTGTACCGCCGCGTGTTTGTTTTTCAAAAAAGCGAGAACCTGGGGTTTGTTCTTCAACGCGTCAGCACTGATGGTGACCAGGGTAAAATTACGATTCCCGTACATTCTCTGCATTTTTATAATTTCAGGAAGCTCCACTATGCAGGGACCGCACCAGGTTGCCCAGACGTTCACCAGCATATATTTGCTGGTTTTATTCTGCAGAAGCTGGCTGATACCGCCGGCTGAAATATCTCCGAGTACAACAGGCCGTGCTTCCCACTCAGCGTCCAGCTTTTTTCTCCACTCAGCTTTTTCTTTCCATTTGATGGAACAGCCAAACGTTTTGGTTTTTTCAACAGGAACAGGTTTCCCTTCAAGGAGAGCCTGAAGGGCTTCCCTGGCATCTTCCCTGTTTGGCTTGATGTATGGGTTTTCTGTATCATCAATACGGCCTGAATAGCGAAGCTTACGGAACGAATCAAAAATAAAAACGTGCGGTGTGGCCGTTGGGCCATATTTTCTCGACATTTCCTGCTTTTCTCCGTCATAGAGGTAGGGCATGGGAAAATTCCTTTCTGCGGCACGGATTTTCATTTCCTCAAAACTGTCGCCCAGGTCGCTGTAGCCGAGTTCCTCCAGGCACAGGGCATCCGGACTGTTGGGGGAAACCAGCACAAAAGCGGCTCCCCTGGGTGCAAAATCATAGTACAGATCGAGAATTTTCTGTTCATAGGCCTGTGCGGTGGGACAATGGTTAGCGGTAAAAATAATGACAAGAATGGCCGAATCGCGGAAGTCGTCAAGTGAATAGGTTTTACCGTCGATGCCGGGCAGGCTGAAATCAGGGGCAACGGCACCAACAGGCAGGGTTTTTGGCTCCTCTCCCCTGACCGGATTCGCTATACCACAGGCAACAAAAAGCAGGAAAAATAAGGCATATGTTTTCATGGTGCTGCAAATGTTTCTCAAAAATAATTCAATTCTCCTAAATTCATTTCCTTTTCCTACCTTTGCGCCCTGAGGGGATATAGCTCAGTTGGCTAGAGCGCCGCAATCGCACTGCGGAGGTCAGGGGTTCGACTCCCCTTATCTCCACCACTATTCCTGGCAGAGGCATTATTTTTTACCCGCCTTCCAACCGATTATCGACTTAGCAACTAATCGGCCTGTTATATTTACTCCGGCAAGCCAGATTCAAAAAGGAATTTTGTTTGATGGTAATTTTGGTTGATACTGTGTTTTCATTTCAACAACCCTCCATACCATTTGCCATATTTTTCTTTATTTTTAAGGTCAAATCCGCATCAACAAGAAACTGATGCCGTTACTAACCTTACAAAACCTGAAATTATGGAAGAACTTGAGAACAAAAACAACCAGGAAAACTTCATGTTGATAAACCAGGAGATTAAGACATCCCTTCTTGAATCAGCCCGGTGGGGAAAATTTTTAGCAATCGTTGGTTATATTTCAGTTGGTTTTCTGATTTTAGCGGGCTTTCTGATTATGATAGGATTTTCTTTGGCCGGCCGTTATTCTGAAACACGTTTTCCTATGGTAATAGCAGGATTTCTTTACATTATAATAGCCATACTGTATTTCTTCCCTGTCTACTACCTTTATAATTTTTCCGATCAGATGAAAAAGGGGCTTGGATCCAATAACCAGCAGTCCGTTACTTCGGGATTCTTACATCTGAAATCCATGTTTAAATTCATTGGAATCCTTACCATCGTTATCCTGTCGATCTATGCCCTGATATTGGTGATTGCCATACCCGCAGCGCTGTTCGCCAGGCACAGCTTTGCCTACTGAACCATTTTGTTACCGGCTTGCGGAGACTGATTTCCGCTATCTTTGAGTAGATTTTTTATTAAAAATATTTCTTATGCGCAGACCATCAACCATTTCCATGACAAACACCCTGACAAAGATTTTACTGACCCTGTCAGCCATCTTCATTCTTTCAGCCCCCCTGCATTCTCAGTCGGCCGTAAAGCGGCGCATCCTTGTGGTGTATGGCGGCTGGGAAGGGCATCAGCCGAAGGAATGTGCCGGTATTTTCATTGACTGGCTGAAAGGATTGGGCCATGATGTTATCGTATCTGAGTCGCTTGATGTTTACACCGACAAAAACCTAATGAATTCGCTCGATCTGATCATCCAGGTATGGACGATGGGGCAGATTACAGCCGAACAGGAAAACGGGCTGCTGGAGGCAGTGAAAAACGGCACAGGACTGGCAGGCTGGCATGGCGGGCTGGGCGACTCATTCCGGCAGAATACCGAATACCAGTTTATGGTGGGAGGGCAATGGGTTGCCCATCCGGGAGGTGTGATTGATTATGAAGTTAACATATATGATAAAAACGATCCGGTAACCTCCGGGCTTTCCGGTTTTAAAATGCACTCGGAACAATACTACATGCACGTTGATCCGAACGTAAAGGTTCTTGCCACCACCACCTTCAGCGACAAATATGCATCATGGATAAAAGGCTGTGTAGTTCCTGTGGCCTGGAAAAAATACTACGGAAAAGGAAGGGTGTTTTATTCATCGCTTGGGCACCAGGCAGTTGATTTCAAGGTTCCGCAGGCCCTGGAAATCATGAAGCGGGGCATCTTATGGGCGCTTGACAGCAAATACAAGCCAGTGGAGAAATGGACAAGCCCGGTATATGCAAAGTGAATTCCTGCTGAACGGCAATCTGCCGGTAATCTGTTTCTACTTCTTATCAGTCAGCGTTTTATCGAGATATTCCGAAGGGGTCATCCCAAAATGCTTTTTAAAACACCGGTTAAAGTAAGAAATATTGTTAAACCCCACCTTAAAACAAACCTCTGAAATATTATACTGACCGGTCATCAGTAACACAGCCGCTTTCTTCAGACGGAATGTACGAATAAATTCTGTGGTAGACTGATGAGCAAGAGCCCTGAGTTTAACGTGCACATTGCTTCGGCTCATCCCCATTTCGTGCGAGAAGTCCTCAGCTGAAAAATCCGGCTCTGTAAGATGTTTTTCAACAATTTCTGCGGCTTTCTGAAGGAATGCCTCATCGGTTCTGCTGCGTGCCATAAAGCGCAAATCCGGGTCTATTTCATTAAGGTACTTTTTAACCAGTCTTTGACGGTTTTCAATGATGTTGCTGATCTTCAGCTCTAAAACCCGAAGATTGAACGGTTTAATCAGATAGTCATCGGCTCCGCTTTCAAGACCTTCGATTTTGTCTTTTTCAGAATTGAGCACAGTAATAAGAATCACGGGTATATGGCTTATTCTGACATCCGATTTGATAGCGCGGCACAATTCAATTCCGTTCATTTTCGGCATCATAACATCACTGATCACGATTTCGGGGAGGACATCCTGTACCATCATCAATCCCTCTTCGCCATCGGCTGCCTCATAAACGTCAAATTTCTCATCAAGGCTGTCCATTAAAAAGTTGCGCAATTCGTAATTGTCTTCAACTATCAGAATTTTCCTTTTCGGACGACCCGGATCAAGAAGTTCCTTCTGAATAGCTGGATGCGAATCAGGTAATTCCTGTTCCTCAGCATATTCTGCTAAATCGTGTATCACAAAATGATCTTCTCCCCGGGGAATCATTTCTTCCGGCTTAAGATGACCGGTATCCATTGGAATAGCTACACAAAAAACAGATCCTTTGCCCGGCTGGCTGGATAAAGTAATAGTACCTCCGTGCAATTCAGCAAACTCTTTTGCAATTGATAATCCGATTCCTGAACTGGTGGCATTGTATGCTGTCTGACCGGGAATCTGATAAAAACGCTCAAAAATTCTTTCCTGCAACTCGTAAGGTATTCCGATACCTGTATCCGAAATGCACACCTGAGCCACAGAGGCATTGTTCCGGTTGTCCTTTGCCATTTTGATCAATACACGTACTTTACCTCCATCGGGAGTAAACTTAAAGGCATTGGAAAGAAGGTTAAATAGAATCTTTTCAAATTTTTCGCGGTCAATCCATACGGGCAAACTCTCTGTTTCCGGTTCAACTGAAAATTCTATGGAATGATTGACTGCATAATCCTCAAAATAGCGCGATACAGCCCGCACAAACGCAACAAGGTCGGTTTCAGATGCATTCAATTCGATTTTCCCGTCATCAAGCCTGCGCAGGTCCATTATCTGGCTGACCAGCCTGGAAAGCCTGTTTGCATTTCTATAGATCACCCTGTATAATTTTCTTCGTTCATCTGAACCCAGATTCTGTTCGTGCGTTAAAAGCCTTTCCAGCGGCGACAATATTAATGTTAGTGGCGTTTTCAACTCATGCGACATGTTGATAAAGAATCTCAGTTTGGTCTGGTTTACCTCCTTCATTTTTTCCTTTTCCATCCTTTCCAGTACCAAATTATGCCGGTACAAATTGCGGGCTTTTATATAGCTATAGCCCAGATAAAACAATAAGAAAAGAACAGTGCCATATACGGCATAACTATACGGGGAACGCCAGAAGGGCGGTTTAATGATTATCGGAATATTTTTTGACGCTGTCACACCGGTAATTCCATTGATTACCTTAAGCCGAAGAATATATTTTCCCGGCGGAAGATTGGAATAGGAAGCATATCGGTAATTCTGAACACTGATCCACCGATGGTCATAGCCCTCAAGAAAATAACTGTACTGATCTTTTCCCGGATTCACAAAATTCAACGCACTAAACCCTATAGAAATAAACGACTGATTATAGTTAAGTACAAGATCGGTGATGCGTGTAACTGATTTTCTTAAAGGAGAGTTTTTACCAGGAACAACCGGCACATTGAAAATCCTGATATCGTTTATTACCAGGGGGTAGATAAAACTTTGAACAGAAAAAAACATCGGATTGAAAAAGGTCAGTCCGCTTTTCCCACCAAAGTAAAAATTTCCGCTTTTCCCGCGGGCATAGGCCCCGTGATGAAATTCTATAACTCCCAGTCCGTCTTCCGTTCCAAAATTGACAAAACGTTCCGTGGCGGGATCAAACATACTTAATCCCTGATTGGTACTGATCCATAAATTACCCCTCTCATCCTCAATGATACCATTGATGGTATTGTTGGGCAAACCATCCCTTTCATAAAATGCCTTAAAGGTTTGATTCTTTTCATCATATCGGTTCAAACCGTTTCCTGTGCCTATCCATAAAAAATGATTGTGATCTTCGTACAGAGCATGAATGGCATTGTTGCTTAGTGAATTTTTTTCAGGGCTATGCAGAAATTGTACAATCTTTTTCTGTTCCGGATCAAATCTGTTCAAACCCTTGAAGGTTCCAATCCACATTCTTCCTTTCTGATCCTCATAAAAAACTGTAATAAAATTGCTCGTAAGCCCACTTCCTGAGGAATCAACCCTTTGCAGAAAGTTCAGAAATTTCCCTGGCTCTGACGGATTCATCAGGGTTACCCCGCCATGGGTTCCTATCCAGAGCAATCCGTTACGATCACAAAATACAGAATTAACAATATTGCTGGGCAAACCTGTCGTATCATGGGCATTAAAGAGGAATGTCCTGAACCGGCCCGAACGCCTGTCCAGAAACGTAAGCCCTCCCCCATATGTACCGAACCATATATTCCCAGATTTATCCTGGCATATTGTCTGAACAGCATCCTCTTTTATACCACCAGCCGGGCTGTTCCCGGGGGTATAATAAAGGATCTTATTGTTTTTACGGTCGATGAAATTGATTCCGCCTCCGTTGGTCCCTACCCACAAATTCCCGTCAGTATCTTCCATTATTGAAAGAACATAGGCATAATTTAGTCCGGGTCTTGTTCCTGCCTTCTTCGTCAAATGATTAAACTGAATAAACCTCGACCTGGATAAATTCATACCTCCTTCCTTGGTTCCTATCCATAAATTCTTCTGCCTGTCCTCAAAAATGCAGGCTACAGCATTATTACTGAGAGAATGTTCATCAAATTCATCATGAAAGTATGGATAAAAGCTGTCATCTTCCTTCCGGTATAAAATCAGGCCTCCGTCGGTACCAATCCAAAACCGGTTCTGCGAATCCTGGAATATTGCGCTTACCTGTTTGTGCGGCAAACGGGGAGGAAGAAAGAAATTTTCCCTTATAACTTTCTGAAGATTAGGATCATAACAGAAAAGCCCTTTTTCAGTCCCTATCCATTTAAACCTGTTGTGATCTTCATAAATACCCAGAATTTTGCAGTTCCTGAAAAGATCCTTTACTGCGGAAGAGGTGATTTCCTGAAAATCACCCCTCACATTTCTGTACACCCATACCCCAAGGTTAAGAAATCCAACCCACAAATTTCTGTCACGGTCTTCATAAAGTTTTGAAATGTTTCCTGTTTGAAAAACGGGGTTGGGAACTGACAGTGAAAAAACCGGATGAAATTGTTTCAAACCTGAGTGATATTCGAATAATCCAGTATTTGTTGCAGCAAATACTGAACCTCTTGAGGTTTTTATCACATCATTAACCTGAACATCGGATATCTTTTTTCCTCCTCTGAAAAACGGAATGTTTTCGAAATAATCAAATTCTGAATTATATCTGGCAATGCCTGAATTAGTGGCGACCCAGAAATCATCCCCTGCGTCGGGACATATTCCGTAAATCACATTGTCGGGAAGGCTGGTTGTGTCACCGGGTACATTTCGATATATTCTGAACGAAAATCCGTCAAACCGATTAAGACCGTCCTCCGTCCCGATCCATATAAAACCGGTTGAATCCTGAAATACACAATAGACATGGCTGTTTGACAAGCCATTATAAACAGAAAAACGATCGAATGCAAGGGTCTGAGCCGAGCTTTGTGGCAGAAAACCAGCAACCAACCATACGCAAAAAAAGATAATCCTGAAGGACTTATCCATGGAAAGACTTCTGCTTAGTTAATAAAACACATTCCATCCTGGTAAAGTTAGCAAAGTTGGGCAAGATTCCTTCAGTTATCGTTATTTCATCTCAATCAGTATTCCAACAAGGAAACAGGAGAATGATCTGTAATCAAACAAGTGCCTGTTGTATCGATTAATGTTCCTTTTGCAGGAATTTATGCTGCTGGCATACTGCTAAAGACCTGTCTTCGGGAATAAATTAATGCATGATGCCGGTTAGTTTTTATCATAAAGAGCCGGTATCCTGTCAAGGAAAACAATCAATGAATCCTGTTTGAAACGGATAAAATTTTCTTCTAGTGGTGATCCGGGGAATGGAGTATTGTAGAATTGGGTGGATTGATTTCTCCATACCATGATATAGGCAATGTGTTTTGCCAGCGAATCGTTTTTGATAGGTTTAAGAAGACGGTTTGTAAACCATGTGGTGTCTGTGTAATGATTCAGCCCTGTTTCCGTAAGGGCCGCAATTTTCCCCCGACTCTCGGCCGCTTTAACCAGAGCCCGCAGATTGCAAAGAAAAAGACTGTCCTGTTCATCAGCAGTGATGCCGGGTATGTAATCAGATGACCGGCCCACATCCCAGTAATTATCCAGGCCGATAATATCTACATATTCATCACCGGGATACGCATAGAAAAAATCATTGATTTCGCATGGATTCTTCATGCGGCTGCGGTCAGGAGAAATGGCATAAAGGATCTGATGAATCTGCATGGTATCCCGCAGGTAATGCACCATAAATCTCCATAATGCAATAAATTCCTGTTCGGAACAGGACTTGGTCCCCCACCAGAACCAGTCACCGTTATGTTCATGGAATGGCCTGAAAATTACCGGAATGGGTTTCCCATTGGAATCTTTCAGATTCCTGATGAAATTTCCTGCGTGGTCAAGTAATAATTTGAAATATCCGTGCAACTGACCTCCGGGAAGAAGCTTTTCAACCACCCTTGTTGTATCATAATACATTTTGTTGGTGAAAGGATTCTTTTCGTGCCAGCTGATGGTATTGACACCCCCCCTGGCATAATGCGCCTTAATAAGGGGGACCATCTCGGAAAAAGGAATGCTATCAACATTCCAGCTCTCAAGGATGTGCCCGATATCCCACCCGCAAACGGCAGGATAAGCTCCTGTTACTGATTTGATATCGCACACCTCACTTTCACTTCCCTTTTTTCTTTCTGCTCCATATAGCAATGCGTCCTGTTGGCCGAATAAAATAAACTGCCCGGCCATTTTATGCAAATTGATGTAGAGCGCTTTTGTTTCGGATGTTAAATCAGGATCAACAGGAGAAGCAACTGTTTTCTCTGTCTTCCTTTGACAGGAGAAAAGTGTGAGAAAAATCAGAACGAAGAAAAATTCAAATCCTTTCATAATTCCTGCTGATTAGGGTTATGTGCTCTTTTTGCCACCTCCTGATAAATTCAGCGTCCCTATTTCGCGTTTATCTGAACAATCTTCTTCCAGATTCCTTCGCCGGAAGCAATTTCAACAAAATATATACCAGGCGGGAGTGAATTGTTGGTTTGAAGTTCAATTTTACGAACTCCTGCAGGTGGTATTCCGTTATAAAGCACATCCAGACACCGGCCCTGGAGATCAAATAATCTGACCATAAGTTTTCCCGCATTGGATGGAATTTCCATCCAGAATATTCCGTTGGAAGGATTCGGGTATATTGTAACAGGATTTTCCGGAATATTACTGATATGCGTTCCAAGGACAGCTTTTACAATCACCGTATCGGTAACCGGATCGCATATTCCATCACTCACATGAAGGACAATCCGATAAAAACCTTCTTTATCGGGTCTCATACGGGCAGAAGAATCGTTCTGATAATACAGTACCGTGCGGCTCCCCTGCGGCAAACCTGCCAGTTCCCAGAAAAAGGTCAAAGGATCATTATCAGGGTCATAACTTTGACCACCGCTTAATGTTATCCATTTTCCTACTGTAGCTGTAATTGTATCTCCTGCGATTACTGCTACGGGTTGAGCGGAAACCAGAATGGTAATGGTATCGGGCAATGAAACCCGCATTTCAGATGCCCGCACTATGAGAGCAATCTTATAAAGGCCTGATACACTGGGCATGAATTGTACCTTATTCCCTGTTTCAGACGAAAGATCAAGTCCGCTTCCTGCAGGCGATGCTATCACCTGCCATGAAAAACTAAGGGATTGCCCTAAAGGATCACAACTGGCTGAACCATCCAGAATGACCATCCGGTCGCGGGGCACTTTCATATCATGCCCAAGAATGGCAATCGGATCCCGGTAGGGTGCCTGATATTTTACCTTTACCGCTATGTCCTTCCCAAAGGAAGGCATAGAAAATTCGGTAAAATAATTGACAACAGAAACACTATCTTTTACCGTTTCTGTTCCGGTTACCGGATCAACCACATGTATTCTGTAATATCCGAAAGGAAGACTGTCTGCTTCCAGAACCACACCCTGATGAGCCGACAAAGTACCCGAATCATAAATATATGCAAGGAAAACTGAGTCTGCCTGCAGGGCATACGACTTCAGTGAAGGATAGGATGAACGGACGGCAGGTATTATGGCCTTTGGATAACCATAAACAGCCACATCAAAATCAGCAAAAAAGGCTTTAAGGGGCTTGAAGTATTGATACCAGTTGTTGGCAAATGCCTTATCCCAGTTCCAGTGCCATACCGGCAGGTTATTCATCAGACCAACCCAGTACGCTGAACGAACTTCATCTCCGTTTTCGTCAAGATTGGTTTTACCGAATTCTCCGCAAATAACCGGCAGGCTGGTTTTCGACCGCTGTATGGCATACCGCTGAAGAATACTGCCCGCCACATCATCGCCATAGGAATGAAAATGCATCACATCAAGAAATGAATTGTTTCCCAGAGCTGCTACCAGCGGATGATCCATCCATCCGCTTACACTGGTGGATACCGGATGATGAAAAGGATCCGTTTTCTTAATGAATTCACCCATTTCCTCATGCCATGCATCGACATTTGTGACCCATGAGGGAGGATTATTGCTTGTATTTCCTGTCAGATCAACTTCATTGAAAAGCTCCCAGCTGAATAAGTTTGTTGCATATCCCCAACGTGCAATAATATAGCGAAGCAAATGGCGTGTCAGTTTTCTGGCAGTAGTATTGCTGAAAAAGTCGGCAGCATGTTCCAGAAAACCTCCGTTAGCAACATTATATGGATTATCAGCCCAGTTTGGATTGACATTCTCTGAATACATACCATGCTGAAAAAGAGTCAGCTGAAGGTTAATACCCTGGCTCATACAAAGGTTAAATACCGAATCCAGCATGGCTGCTGCTTCCTGGCTGTACCGGCCTATCCCTTTATAAAAGCTGTATCCGTTCTTCCACTCCAGGGCCTGGCTGCCAAAAGGCACCAACCAATATCGTATGGTATTCCCTCCGTTTTGTCCAATCGATGTAATCTGCTGGTAATAATTCCCTATCTTGGCATCAAACGAAGTCCAGTCATTGCTCCATGCCACATTTTCACCTATAGGAATTACGGGTTCTCCGGTGGTTCGACGATAGTACTGCCTGTTTACATCAGGCTGTATGAACCCTTTTGCATCTGATTCAGCCACAGCAAAATCAACCGGACCGGATTGCCAGGTACCGCTTTGATCGGTGAGCAGAATATATATTCTGTAATTACCGGCCACCGGAGGAGTGAAACGAACCATCCAGCTAAAAAAGGAGGAATCCCTTTTCCAGCCTTCATCATCCATAAACATGTATTCCTGATAGAAAGCAGGAATCCGCATTGTATCTGCTCCACCGGGCAACACAACAAGGGCATCCGACATTACGATGTCGGGGTCATATACATTGGTGTAAGAAGTTCCTGTTTGAAAGGCAAATTCACATTTTTGCAACTTGCGGGGTGATGTTGTCAGCACGCATGGCCCCATTATTTTTGTCCCGGACGGATAAACAAATAGCAAAACCGTTCGTGAGGCAGTATTATTGTCATTATCTTTCACTGTAAGCGTAACGCGGTAACAACCCGGCTGGTCATAGACATGATCTGCAATTTCCCCGTCGTAGCTGGAATTATCTCCGAAATCCCAATGCCAGGAAGTAATCTGACCTCCGGTATCATAGGAACCAGATCCTTTCAATACGATGGAAGTACCAGGCTCAGGAGTCAATGTGGGTGTTTTAATAACCGGTACAGGTTTTCCTGAATAAACCCTTATTTGAACCTGTTTTTTTGAAGTGTTGCCCTCATTGTCGGTCATTGTCAGGCTTACCCGGTACAACCCAGGAGAGGAATAGCTATGAACCGTTGAATCACCTGCAGCGATGTGTCCGTCTCCGAAATCCCATAAAAAACTTTCAATGGTACCGTCAGGATCATATGCATTTACCGCTTTAAATGAAGCAGGTTTGTCAGCCACAATGGTATCAGGTTCAATCAGAACATCGCCCACCGGGCTTATGCCGCTAATCTTTATATAATCGAGGTCGAACCAACCCCAAAATGCCTTTATTGTGATGGTATTGGTTCCCTGGTGCAACGATATTGCCTGGTTCCAGGTCACCTCAGTAAAATCATTCACCTGCTCAAAAGCCATGATTCCGGCATTCTGGTTGTTCACATAAATATATTGTTCTTTGTAACCATAGGATGAGCGATAACCGACGGCCATGATGTAGTTCCGTGTTGCAGGAACGGTTACGGTAAAAGTTACCTTATACGTTGAATCATTGCTGCGAAAAGCCACATATCCAGTACCTGAAAAACCGGTTCCGTCGTTTTGCACGGTAACTTTTGAAAGTGAGGCAAATTCTGCTTCATAAATGACGGACTGCGGCAAAACCTGAAAAGAAAAGAGACAGGAAATAACCACAGCGGATAATTTACCGATTCTTCGCATTGTTCTTTCCGTTTTGTTCAGCAATGATTTCATGTTCACAACCTGTTTAATTTATTCGTTGCTAATTGAAAAGAAATCCTGGCGTCCGGAATATCAGTAGTGATTTCAAATCAGACGCCAGGATTTTCTTTCTTCAGTTATTATTTCACCATGATTTTCTGAGAATAGCTTACGCCCTTGTTATCAATAGCTTTAACAAGGTACATTCCTTTGGCAAGGTCTTTGGTGTTAACAACCTGCATATCGGTTGTTGCCTGCACAGAGAGCACTTTCTGGCCAACCAGATTATAGACTTCCACATTCCGCAAGCCTTTCAATTCAACCTGCATCTTATCACTTACCGGATTAGGATATACTTTCATTTTGTTGCCTGATGCATATTGATCAACACCGGAAGTTCCAACCAGTTTCAATCCGCCCCATACACCAGAATTCTGATAAGCACCGGGGTTATCATTAGGTGTGGAAGACCATGTCAGAATCTGTTCACGGTTACCGGTTGCGGGGTTGTAGTTATTCATTTGTACTTCAAATCCGAGGGTATCGCCCTGATGGATCGTTTTGGC
The DNA here is from genome assembly GCA_012517825.1 of Bacteroidales bacterium. Taxonomy (NCBI): domain Bacteria; kingdom Pseudomonadati; phylum Bacteroidota; class Bacteroidia; order Bacteroidales; species Bacteroidales bacterium. The sequence continues at coordinate 19,215 of JAAYUG010000170.1, forward strand.
CGCCAGACAGGCATCATATGTATTTACATCTTCGTTGTTGAAATACATGGGAGCCCAGGGTATTCTGATTTCAAGATTGTATCCGTTTGAGGTCGATTGACTGAAATATTTCAGATACAATGATTTGGTCGAATCGGCATAATAAGGAGCCAGCTGAATGCCTACCCAGATACTGATATCACTCTGCGCACCTCCATACGGGAGAGTAATCTGATGCTGACGCATGTTGTCAATGGAATTCAGGAGAAGTTTATTTCTTACGTCCACATAAAGTTGTGTTCCGTCCTTTTTCCAGCTGTCAGTTCCGTCATATAGAAATGGATTGGGGTCAGTCACCGTAAGGAAGAGGTAGAGATAATTATCGTCCCATGTACCCATAAAAGAGGCTGCATATCCCTGGTTAACGTTGCCGTTATTCACTTCATGAATATCAGCATAGTACCAGCTATCTTCGATATCCATACCGTCGAATTCAATAGCATCCACAGCTTTCTTGATCGGAACAACTACCCGGGGAGGAACAACAGGGATAGAAGGCGGGGCAACAAACTTGAAATCATCAAAGTAATAGGTTCCGGGAACAGGAGGATTGTTATTATTATCCCAGCCTCCTACATTAATAGTAAAGGAGTCAACAGCAGGAACTCCGATATTGTCTTTGATCAGCTCCACCCAGGTGTCATTTTCGGTAATGGATTCTGACCAGAATTCCTGTTTAACAGCCCCTTCTGCCCATAATTTCACATAAATACGACATCCGTATTTGGCAAGGGAGTCGGCATTAACTCCCGATGCCTTCATTTTGAAAACGAATCGTTTGTTTCCCGAAGTAACAGGAACAGACTGAGCCAGTTTGACCCACACTCCTGCATCCCAGGTTCCCAGTCCCGCGTCTTTCACCACCATCAGAACCTTATTGTTGGCATCAGCCGGATCATCAGTTATTGCAGCCGGAGTGGTAAAAGTCCAGGAAGAAATAGCATAGTTTTCCGGAGTCTGAAAATCAGCCACCGTTTGTGTTTTTGCTGCCACTGCTATCAGAAGCAACATGGAGAGAGTAAACAATACTTTTTTCATAAGCAAACACGATTTAAGTTAAACATAGGGTTAAAACATTATAGTGCATTGATATCAATGCCATAGTTACATGATCCTATTATTGCCATCCTTTGTACTGAACAAGGGCACCCTTGCTGAGCTGAATTTCGTTATACGGAATGGGGAAGAATTCATGCTTCCCTTCTTCAAAATCAACAACATATCCTTCGCCAAGAGCTGCAAGAGTGATTCCGCTGATATATTTTTTGGCCAGCCTCCAGCGGACAAGGTCGAAAAAGCGCCATCCTTCCATGGCAAGCTCAAGCCTTCGTTCATGAACAATATCTTCGAAGGAGATATCGGTAAGATCTTCAGGATATCCGGTATTCCCTGACATTCTGGCCCGTTTTCTGATCTGATTGATGTAATTCAGTGCTTTGGGTTTATCGCCGGCCATATAAGCCGCCTCAGCAGCCATCAGCACGACATCCGCATAACGGATCCAACGGACATTCATGGGGCCTTCATTGTCGTTTGTCCTTCCGTTCCAGTATTCCTGCGGAGAGCATTCATATTTGCGACTGATAGTTTGTGTAGGAAGGTTGCTGAATGACATGGGGAACCATTTTTCCCCTTCTGTTTGATCGTTTACGAGAATAGTATCTCCGGGTCTTCCAATCGAAGTGGCAAAACGCGGATCGAGCTTTGGATCAACCGGAACTGAATGCAGGCCTGTTTCCCTGGAATCCTGATTTCCGAACGCATTGACCATGTATGATGTCGGCAGATTGAAGCTCCAGCCTCCAACTACCCTGTCGGAATGGGTAGGATCAGAGGGACGGTAATAGTACCTTACCGTGAAATAGGTTACGATGTAGGAACCTCTTGTATAGGTCCATCCCTTCCCATCCATTACATTCTGAATTTCCCATATTGATTCGGGAGAGTTATCCCCGTCGAGTGTAAATATCCACCTGTAACCGCCAACACCTCCGTTTGGATTACGCCATGACGGAAACCTCTCACCATTGATCCCTACTAACTGATATTCTCCGGAGTTAATAACTTCTTCTGCATACTGAAGGGCTTCAGTCCAGCGCTCCTGCATCCCGGCAAAGCGTTCATCTCCGGGGTAATTCTTGGCATACGACGACTCATACAACAAAATTTTGGCCAGCAATGCCCTGGCGGCACCTTTTGAAACACGACCATAGTTGGGAGCCAGCTGGCTTTTCTCTTTCAGATAAGGAATGGCCTCCTTCAGATCCTTTATCATAAAGTCGTACACTTCTTTAAGGGAGTTCCTCGGGGTGGAAAACATAGATGGATCAACAATCTTGTCGGCAATAGGGACTCCTCCATAAACCACAGCCAGGTAGAAATGATAGAAGGCCCTCAGAAATTTCATTTCTGCAATCCGCTGATCAACCAATGCCTGGTTTACTTTTGTATCAGTAGCTCTGATTTTATCAACCCGGCTTAAAAATTCATTGGTCATTCTGATTCCTTTGTAACAGTAACCCCATGAATCAAAGATAGTTGACAACATCGGGCTGTGCTGAAGCCGGTCAACTGCCTGGAACTGTGGCCAGTCATTTGTGTTTTCTCCTCCCACTTCCACATCATCGGCAGCACTGGCATATCCCATAAAAATGTAATAATCAAAAATATCACGGGTACAGAGAATTCCATATGCGGCAGTAGCCGTCATATCAAGGGCATCAAAATCCTTGTAAAAAGTCTCTTCCGTTTCCATGGCGATAGGCTTCAGATCAAGAAAATCTTCGCTGCAAGCCACGAGAAACATCATTGTAAGGAAAACCGGGATGCTGTATATCTTTTTCATTTGCTGAAAATTTTTATCTGAGACTTAAAAATTGACATTTAATCCTACTGTATAGATACGGGCCTGTGGATAGGCTGCTTTGTCCAGACCCCGAACAAGAAGGTCCGAAGAACCAACCTCCGGGTCATAACCGGAATACCTGGTAAAAGTCAATAAATTGCTGGCACTCACATAGAACCTAAACCGTTCAATTCCGATTCTGCTTGTCCAGACCTGTGGAATAGTTATTCCTAACTGAATGTTTTTCAGGCGCAGGTAAGCACCGTCTTCCATATAAAAGTCAGAAATGGTCGAGAAATTATTGTTCTCATTCCGTGGATCAAGACGCGGATATTTGCCGGCATGATTTTCCGGGAAGAGTAAATTTCCGGCCCGGTCATAGATGTTTTCGCGATAGTGATTTTTAACATAATCAGCACTCCAGTTGAAGGCACCGTCCATATTAAACATGTAGAACTTGGTAGCATTGAAAATCTTGTTTCCGGCCACACCCTGCAAAAAGACTGAAAGATCAAACCATCCATACTCCAGGTTGATGTTCATACCAAAGAGATACTTTGGGTTCGGATTTCCCATAGGTACCATATCTGCATCGGTGATTCGACCATCTCCATTAACATCCTTAAACCGGAAATCACCAGGTTTCGCCTTCGGCTGGGCATAGATTTTATTTCCCGAATTGTCAATTGTATAAGGCTGATTGGTTATGACAATAACATTATTTATGGTATCCGCATCTTCTGGCTTAAAAAGTCCCTGGGTAATAAAACCATAGTATTCTCCAATGGGCTGCCCGTTAATGGTCCGGGTAAGGTATCCGTTAATTCCTTTGGCCGAACCTCTGAAAATTGTGTCAGGCCGTATTTCTCCGGCTTTGGTATTCACATAAGTGAAGTTAAAATTCACCGAATAACTTAGTTTGCCAAGCTTGTCTTTCCAGTCAGCGGAAATTTCAATTCCTTTATTGGAAATATTCCCGACATTAGCAATGGGATTAGCCACTCCTCCTTCCTGATAACTCGATCGGACAATCCAGCCTGCATATCCCGGAGCCTGCACCTCCATGAGCATTCCTTCATTGTACCGTTTAAACAATTCCGCTGTCAGATACAGTTTGTTTCCAAAAAAGCCCAGATCCAGCCCGAGGTTTTGCGTAACTTCTCCTTCCCAGGCCACGGAAAGATTGGCCAATTTATTCGGGGCTGCACCCAGAGCCTCTGTGGTGGTATTATCGAAAGAATAGGAATATACGTCCAGAACACCTATGGTAGAGAAATAAACATAATCAGGAATTGCGTTGTTGCCCACCTTTCCCCATCCATACCTTAATTTTCCGAAACTCATGAAAGGAACCTTTTCTTTCACTATAGAAAGTTCCGAAAACTTAAACCCGAGAGAGAAAGAGGGGAAATTTCCAAACCGTTTACGTGGACCAAACTTTGATGAAGCATCCCTTCGAAAATTTGCCTGGGCCAGAAATATTCCTTTGTAATCATATCCAAGTCGCCCATAATAGGAATATCCGCTGCTTTCATTCCCCGCCCCGTTGGGCAACTGGGACAGCAACGTATCGTTCTGACTGGCATTAAAATAGCGCATTTCTCTCGACTCATTGATCAGATCCCAGCGGGTGGCGTTCATATATTCTCCCTTCGCATAACCCGCCTCAAATCCGGCCATGGCAGAAATATTATGCACTCCGGCCAGGGTGACATTGTACATTACCCTGTGCTGCCATAACCAGTCGTAGTACCAATCTGACTGTTTGTAAACTTTCGAATTGGGATTCCTGTTGGATGGTGTGATAAAATAAATTGGATAAAAGTCATCCGTTATGCCAAAACTTGCTGTTCCGGTTATTTTATTCTCATAGGAAAGCCCTTTAATCGGCTCGAGTACCGCAAAAACTGATAGTTTGCCACTGTTATTCTGACTCTTATGATGAAGAAGTTCAACCGAAGCCACAGGGTTACCGGTATTGCCCAAAGGAGTAAACGACCAGTTGCCCGTGGTGTCATAAGGAGGCACAAACGGATGATAGTTCAGGGCAGCAAGAATTGGCGTATGATACTCATTCAGAAGTTGCCACTCCTGGTAACCATGATAGATTTGCCTTCCGAACGACATATTTTCGCCTACCCGGAACCAGCCTGTCAGCTTCTGATCCAGATTCATCCGGACGGTTAGCTTATCGTAGGAGCTGTTCCGCAAAATTCCTTCCTGCGTAAGGTATCCGACACCAAAATAATAGGTCGATTTGTCGGTCCCCCCGGAAATACCTAAATCATAACTCTGCATGGGAGCCGTCCTAAAAATAAGATCCTGGTAATTATAAGTGGCAACTGTATCGGGATTAGGAAAAGTAAAACGTCTTCGCCTGAGTAACGCTTCATATTCCTTATACATGGTGGCAAATTCGGGACCATTAGCCACATTAATGTATTTGGCCGCTTCCTGCCATCCTGTATAAACATTCAGTGTGGCTGTGGTTCTTCCCGATTTTCCCTTTTTTGTACTGACAATTACTACTCCATTTCCTCCATTCGCACCATAAATGGCCGCGGAAGAAGCATCTTTCAGAACACTCATCGATTCAATGTCATTGGGATTGATGGTTTTGGGATCAGCCGGCACACCATCAACAACCCACATCGGATTTGTACCATTAATTGAAGTGATACCGCGTATCATAATATTGACATTGGAACCGGGTGCTCCGGTAACCGATTGGGCAAAAACACCTGCGGCCCTCCCCTGAAGAGCTTTGTCGATAGAAGAAGCAGGCACCTTAACCAGATCCTCACTGGCAACTGTGGCAACTGCTCCCGTCAGATCCGCTTTTTTTTGCACTCCGTAACCAATTACCACCACCTCATCCAGCTTTCTCACTTCCTCTTTTAATGTAACCTTTAGTTGACTCTGGTTCAGCACCGGAATTTCGACCGGCGAATACCCTACAAAGCTTATCACCAGTACCTCACTTTCATCCTGAACCGATAAAGAAAAATTACCTTCAAGGTCTGTAACAGTACCTCTCGTTGTTCCTTTTACGGAAACATTTACTCCAGGCAGGGGAAGATTATTTTCATCGACTACAGTACCTGTAAGTACACGTTGCGCATAAGCAGGGTGGCTAAACCCGATCAATAAGAGCGCAATGACAGCTCCTCCCCTCACCGCATTCCTTAAAAATGCCTGAACGGTAGAAATTTTCATATAGGTTAGTTTTGGGGTTTAAAAAACAATTGATTATTTCAAATTTAGCTTATGCCCTGCGTTCTTTTATTGTACAATTTTTGATTCTGTTTGTATGAATTGCCAAATTGTTGTATAAATGTTCAGGAATTGAACATTTATGCAATAACAGTTCTTTCATCCAGGGTAAATACAGAAAAAATCACATTATTAAAGGATACCTGACCTTCTGCTGTCCAAATGTCAATAACTACATCCTCAGAGGTTTAACATAACCCGGATCTATGAATAGCCACTTATTTCCTGATAAAAAAGAGGGAGATGAAATTCCGGCTGTTTCCTGCACGGAATAATTGTGAGAAAAAACTTTTCTCTTTAAGCTTTAACCCTGATTCGTCTTGAAAAACTCAATTGACGAATCGACTAACAAAATCTAATCAGATTTTATACCTCAGGATTACCTCGATAAGTCAATAGAAACAAGTTGTTTAAATGTTTTTTGTGTTTCTGTTGACTCATCTCGTTTAAAAAATTAA
>JAAYUG010000171.1 GCA_012517825.1 Bacteroidales bacterium
ACCATCACTCTCTGATAAGGGTTTCAGGTATTTTCTGCTGAAGGCCTATTCGGCAGCGTATTTCTTCAAACACGCCGGGCAAATGCAATCGGTATATTGCTGCATTAGCTGTATCATTTCCTTTCGGTGAATCCTGAATTCTTCGCACCAGCAATCACCGTGAGGATTACATGAGAAAAAACTTCCGCACGAGGGGCATCGTTTCAGTGCATCCCCGGATGAAACCATAGTTAACGGCTTAAGGTAACCCGCACGGCACGAACTTTACCCCCAACAGGAGGGTTCAGCTTGGCAACCGTAACCGTTGCTTTCTGAATTCCTTTCAATTCGTTGTGCAAGGCATCCAGAATCCTTCCGGCAATATGTTCAAGCAACCGCGACTTCTTTCCCATCTCACGCTGCACAATCTGATACGCCGTATGGTAATTGACCGCATCTTTCAGATTATCGGTCATAGAAGGTATTTCCATATCGGTTTCAATGACCAGATCAACCACAAACCGGTTGCCAATAATATTTTCTTCTTCAAAATGCCCGTGATAGGCATAAAATTCCATTCCTTCAAGCAAAATTTGTCCCATACGCATGCAAAAGTCTTGCTAAGATAATGAAATGTAGTTTTCAAAATAGTTTTCCAAAGCGCTTTACCATTTAAAACCTTTGCTTTTCACCTGGCAAGCAATTATTTGGGAAGAACCATTATTTTTGCAGGTCAGTTTACTAACAAATCACCAACATGGCAGAAGAAACTGGAAACGGAACTGGTAAGGAAAACAAAAATTTCATTCACGAAATCATTGAAAAAGACCTGGCGGAAGGGAAAAACGGAGGGAAGGTATTAACCCGTTTCCCTCCTGAGCCTAATGGCTATCTGCATATAGGCCATGCCAAATCCATTTGTCTGAATTTTGGCATTGCCCAGCGGTATGGTGGAAAGACCAACCTGCGGTTTGATGATACCAATCCCACCAAAGAAGATGTTGAATATGTGGAATCGATCATGGAAGATATCCGATGGCTGGGATTTCAATGGGAAGGGGAACCGAAATATGCTTCCGATTACTTTGACCAGTTGTATGAATGGGCCGAGATGCTGATAAAAAAAGGACTGGCCTACGTATGTGAACTTACCCCCGAACAGATAGCCGAACAAAAAGGGACACCAACCGTCCCCGGTAAAGAAAGCCCTTACAGAAACCGCTCTGTTGAGGAAAACCTTGAGTTGTTCAGAAGGATGCGCGCGGGAGAATTTCCCGAAGGATCAAAAATCCTGCGGGCCAAAATTGATATGGCATCTCCCAATATGCACATGAGGGATCCCATTTTGTACCGCATCAATTATACCCCGCACCATCGCACCGGAACAAAATGGTGTATCTACCCTATGTACGACTTTGCTCATGGACAAAGCGACTACATTGAAGGAATAACCCATTCTATCTGCACGCTGGAATTTGAAGTGCACCGGCCCCTGTACGACTGGTTTCTTGATCATATTGCCGAGCCGGGAAAAGTGAGGCCGCGACAGATTGAATTTGCCCGGTTGAATCTTTCCTACACGGTTATGAGTAAGCGAAAATTGCTGGAACTGGTTAAACTGGGTATTGTCAGAGGCTGGGACGATCCGCGGATGCCGACAATATGCGGTCTGAGGCGCAGGGGATATACCCCCGAATCAATCCGTGACTTTGCCGATCGGGTGGGCGTAGCAAAACGGGATAATGTTATTGATGTTGCCCTGCTGGAACACTGCATCAGGGAAGACCTTAACCAGCACGCTACCCGTGTAATGGCTGTACTTAATCCAGTAAAGCTCGTGATTGACAATTACCCGGAAGGGCTTACCGAAGAACTTGAAGCAGTCAATAATCCCGAAGATCCCTCTGCCGGTAAGCGCATGGTTCCCTTCTCCCGCGAATTGTGGATTGAAAGAGATGATTTCATGGAAAATCCTCCGAAAAAGTTTTTCCGTCTTTCTCCGGGCACCGAAGTGCGCCTGCGTTATGCCTATTTTGTAAAATGTACCGGCGTGGAAAAAGACCCCTCTACAGGCGAAGTAACTGTGATCCATTGTACTTACGATCCGGCTTCCCGCGGAGGCAATTCCCCCGATGGAAGAAAAGTGAAAAGTACCATTCACTGGGTATCTGTACCCCATGCCATGCAGGCTGAAGTACGTTTGTACGACCGTCTGTTCAATGTGCCAGACCCAGATGATGTTCCCGAAGGCCAGGATTTTAAAATCCACCTGAATCCGGATTCCCTTAAAGTTATCAATGCCTGGTGCGAACCTTATCTTGCCGGTGCAAAAGTTTACGACAAATTCCAGTTTGAACGGGTTGGATATTTTTGTGTCGATCCCGACTCCGGGCCGGAAAAGATTGTTTTCAACCGCACCGTCACGCTGAAGGATACCTGGGCAAAAATTCAGGCCAGAGAGTCAAACTAAACCGGCCGTTTTTTCATATGCATTTGCAGAAAAACTAATATTCAAATCCAAGTTTTTTCAATCCGTTCTTTACTTCAGAGCACGACATAAAAAGTTTCCATAATAGACCGGAACGGTAATTTTCAATCATTACCACTTCTGGTCCTTGATCAATAGCCAGGTAGCGCTTCGGATACCAGTTTGCCGTTTCGCTGAAACCATCATAGAAACCGTACTTGCCCCATATTTTGTCTCCCAGTTGGTAATAGAAGCATTTCAAGGCTTCCATGGAAAATTCAGGCGTATAAGGAAATGAACCAAGGGCTGCAGTAGGAGAAATGACCCCAAGATCAGTTTTCTTTCCTGGGGCATGTGCCGCATAACCAACCGGCGAATACCCTGCCGTAAGGCCCCAGCAGGAAGGCCCGTATCCTTTATATTTCCTTGGATTTTCAATACACCATTGCCTGTTAATAAGGGTTTGATTAACGTTGTGTTCCCAGTAGTCGGCATATTGATCCTTCAGGTGCCTCGGATCCAGGCCGAGAAAGGAATAATGCGCCCAGAAGAGAGGACCTCCGTATTCTTCTGCTCCGTTATGCTTCAGGGCAAGGCTATATCCATAAGGTTGGCTGTTCCCTCTGATTTTTCCTCCCCTCGCCCAGCCTTCATGGTAGGCAACAGGATCAACAGGATGAGTAGGAGAAGAAGCAGCGAGAACATACAGAATGAGGCATTCATTATACCCTTCCACAGGAAAATTCATTTCCCAATCATACCTGGGAGACCAGTGCCAGTAAATCACATGCCTCCCTCCACGGGTAAACCAGTCCCATTCAACTTCTTCCCATAATCTGTTGATATCATTCACAAGTTTCTTCTCTGATTCGGCTGGCCGGTTGAAATATTGACGCGCGGCAAGAAGACCTTGCATCAGGTAAGCGGTTTCCACAATATCTGCGCCGTCATCCTTTGAACTGAATGGCTTGACTTTTCCGCTTTCACCATAGAGCCAGTGAGGCCAGGCGCCGTGAAAGCGATCGGCTTTTGAAAGAAAATCAACAACTTTTTGCAGGTGCTCCAGGCCCTGTTCCCGTGTAATAAATCCCCTCTCAATACCTGTCAGAATGGCCATGATTCCAAAACCTGTTCCTCCGGTGGTGACAACATTCTGATCATTTTCAGGATACATACCATCCATATGGATCCGCTCCCGCGCCATTCCGGAAACCGGTTCCGCTCCTTCCCAGAAATATTGAAATGTGCGATACTGCACCAGGGTAAGAAGCGAATCATCACTCATAGCTGGGTGCACTGAACTACCCTGTTTCCCCTTTACGGAAGAGGAATCAGAAAAGGCACAACCTGTCAAAATACCGGCTAAAAGAAGTGCCGCCAAAACCATCGGCCGGGATATTGATCTTCTGTATCGCATCCGTTTCATAAAATCCATTCTGTTTATCAAAAGCTGAAGCCAAGCTTGTTTAATCCTGCCTGCACTTCAGGACAGGACATAAATAGGTTCCAGAGAAGCTGGGTACGGTAATTCTCAATCATGCAGACAATAGGACCCTGGTCGATTGCAATGTAGGAATTGGCCCACCAGCCTTCTGTAACATCAAATGCATCGTAAAATCCATATTCCCCCCACAATTTATCGCCCAGCAAATAATAAAAATGCCGGATAGCGTTCATGGATTGTTCGGGAGTATAGGGAATGGACGAAATGGCGGCCGAGGGAGTAATAACACCAAGGTCATTTGTCGGAGAATGCGCATTGTATCCCCAGGGATTATCGCTGGCAGTAAGCCCCCAGGAATCGCTTCCATAACCTACATATTTCTTTGGATTGGCTGTGCAGTAAGCCCAGTTGATCAAGGACTGATTAACATTCTGCTGCCAGTAACTGGCATATTGATCGCTCAGGTTGCGTGGGTCAAGGCCCAGGAAGGAATAATGGGTAAAAAACAACGGGCCTCCATAGGGCTGTCCCAGGGGTAGAACATAACCATAATAAGAACTCCCGTTTTTAATGGCTCCGCTGCGGGCATATCCCTGATGATAAACCTCAGCCGAAACCGGGTGCGTTTTGGATGAGGCTGCAAGGACATACGTTATAAGTGTTTCATTGTATCCTTCAATGCGCAGAATATACCCGTTATTTGGCGACCACAGCCAGTACAGAACATTTTGTCCGTTTGTAAACCAGTCGTACTCAACCTGCGACGTCAGGGTATTGATTCGTTGTATCAGCGATTTTTCTTCCGATATGGTTGAATCAAGATATTGCCGCATAGTATATAACCCCTGAATCATGAACGAAGTTTCCACCAGATCGCCGCCATCATCTTTTGGACTGAACGGGACAATTTTACCAGTTGATCCGTTCAGCCAGTGAGGCCAGGCACCGTGAAACCGGTCACAGGTTTCCAGAAAACCAAGAATTTTACCCAGCCGGCTGACACCTTCCTGTCTGGTGATAAAACCTCTTTCCATGCCAACAATCAGGGCCATCACTCCGAAACCGGAGCCCCCGATGGTTACCACATCGCCCGAAGTATTTCTTTCCCTTGCCAGTCCGCAAGAAGGATGGGCAAAATCATAAAAATACCG
>JAAYUG010000172.1 GCA_012517825.1 Bacteroidales bacterium
AACGGGGTATTCGGCATGCAAAGCCCCCGGATTTCTCATGGCAAATGCAGCATATGAAGCAAATTCCCTGTTTCAGAGGCCTTTATAGCTTGCATTCAGGTAGTTGATAGAAGGCAGAGTATTTCCTTCAAAGTCAAACATGGTAGCATTTTCCCAGATTGATCCTGTTCCCCAGAGATCTTTCATACGGGAAGTGATCCAGGCAGGTTCCCAGTAAATCACTCCGCTTCCGCCTCCGTTAATTACTTTCTGGCACAGCGAAACCATGAAATTGTACTGCCCGGTTGCCGTAAAGGGGAATCCTGGCAGAGGAGACTGGTTTCCGAAAGCATTTGCATAATTATCGGCATATTCTGTTGTCCATGGATAGGCTGTTTCAAAAATCATAATTTTCTTTCCGAAAGTATTTTTCAGATTTCTGATAACCACGCCAAGATTATCAAAGGAAACCGTGGTATGCCACAAAGGGTAGTATGATATGCCAATAATATCAAAATCAGTTACTTTTCCATTGGAGGTAATCTGTTCAAACCACCATTGCACGTTTTTGGGGTCGGCAATATGCAGACCAATCTGAATCTGCCTGCCTTCTTCGGAGGATACTTTCCTTACTGCCCTGATCGCTTCGTTAAGAAGTTCCCCGAGCTGAACCCATTTCCCTTCGCAACAGTTCACCGAAGGGAAGCCTTGTTCAATATCGGTATAAAACAGGCCGCAGTTGATTTCATTTCCCAGCTGTACCATTTCAGGAAGCAGTCCTTCCGCGGCCAGGTTATGCAAGGTGGAGTATGTGTAGGTATAAAAAGAGTCTTTCAGGACAGCAAAATCCCGTATTGCGGCCCAGGCCGTCGGCGGAGTCTGACGGGTAGGATCTGCCCAGATGTCAGAATAATGAAAATCAAGACAGATTGCAAATCCCAGATTTTTTGCCCTGCGTATGCTTTTTTTTACGTCATTCAAACCGCTGTATAGCGGCACAGTATCACTTTTATAAACCTGCTGACGAACCCATGACGGGTTATGCCAGAGCCTGAGCCTTACCAGATTGGCCCCATGGTTCCGGAAAATTCGGTAGGGATCGTTTACCTTTCCTGAGTCTTTGTAAACAGCACCAAAGTCTTCGAGCTGATTTACATAGGAAAGGTCAACCCCCATGCAAAACTGATCGTATGTATAGCAGCGTATGGCATCATCCTTCGGATGGTCTGCATTATCCTTGCAGGATAGCAGTAAAAAGAGACAAGCCAGCAGAAACCAGACCGGAAAATGCGATCTCTTCATAATGGGATAATTTATTACAAAAATACATATATCATCCTTGAACAATTTATTTTATTTTCGTTTTCTAAGAAACTGGCATGGTATGTCACTCAGAACGCGCATACAAAGTTTTTTTGATACAAAAGGGCATAAGCCCCGGCTTGGGGGGTTGGATCTTCTGAAATACATAGGTCCCGGACTGCTGGTGACCGTTGGATTTATCGATCCCGGCAACTGGGCATCAAATCTGGCTGCCGGTGCCGGTTATGGTTACAGCCTGCTCTGGATGGTTACTTTATCAACCATCATGCTCATTCTTCTTCAGCACAATGCCGCACACCTGGGCATTGCTACCGGCCTGTGTCTTTCGGAAGCCACAACGCGATATGTGCGTAAACCTTATTCGATGGGTATTCTGCTCACTGCCATGCTTGCTTCCATATCCACATCCCTGGCTGAAATTCTCGGGAGTGCCATTGCATTGAATATGTTGTTTCATATTCCTCTTTTTATCGGAGTAATCCTCACTGTGGCGTTTGTTCTGATTATGCTCCTTACCAATTCGTATAAGGCAATTGAAAAATGGATCATCGGATTTGTATCCATTATAGGGTTGTCCTTTATTTATGAACTTTGGCTGGCTGATATTTCATGGAATGAAGCCATTACAGGCTGGGTTGTGCCATCATTCCCGGCCGGTTCCATGATCATCATTATGAGTGTGCTGGGAGCTGTGGTTATGCCTCACAATTTGTTTCTGCACTCTGAAATCATTCAGAGCAGGCAATGGAATCTGGAGGATGATAAAACCATCAGAAGGCAGCTGGATTTTGAATTTACCGATACTTTGTTTTCCATGCTGGTTGGCTGGGCTATCAACAGTGCCATGATTCTTCTGGCGGCTGCCACGTTTTATGCTCACGGAAAACAGGTGACCGAATTGCCACAGGCAAAGGAACTCCTTGTGCCTCTCCTCGGAAGCAGTGCATCCTTTGTTTTTGCCATAGCCCTGCTTTTCGCCGGACTATCTTCCACCATTACTTCGGCCATGGCAGCCGGATCAATTTTCGCCGGTATTTATGAGGAGCCTTTTGATATAAAAGACAATCACTCCCGCACCGGCGTGATCATTTCTCTTTTCCTGGCGGCTGTTATCATATTGTTGATCAGGAATCCGCTGAAAGGATTGATAATCAGTCAGATGATATTGAGTATGCAGTTGCCGGTCACCATTTTCCTTCAGATTTATCTTACTTCATCAGAAAAGGTTATGGGGAAGTATAAGAATACGTTGCTGAACAAGATATTGCTCTATTCTGTTGCCGGAATAGTGACCCTGCTGAACGTGTTTCTTATTATTTCCTTTTTCACATGAGCCGGACATGCGGCAAAAGTCCTGCCATCATCAGGCATATTAAATTCTGCGAACATAAACCAGCTTATCATCGCCATCGTCATAGAAGTCTTTGAGCACGGCTTCGCAGGAAAAACCGTTATTTTCGTAAAATTTACGGGTTGGTTCATACAAAGGTCTTCCTGAGGTTTCAGCATACAGGGCTGTTCCGCCCATTTCCTTCACCTTCCTGCAGGTTTCTTCGAGAAGCAATTTGCCAATGCCTTTTCCCCTGAGGTCTTTATATGTTGCAATCCAGTAAAGGTCAAAACTTTTTTTTGTGCTGGGATTTAACCCAAAACAGGAATATCCGGCTGTTTTACCGTCTGCTTCGGCAAAAATAAATTCATAACCGCTTTCAGCCCCTTTGCTGAGACGTTCTTCAATCAGCTCAACGGCAATTTTCACCTCATGGGGATAAAAGAAGCCTGTTGATTCTATTATGTTGCGGACATTTTCAACGTCCTGCCACCCTGTTTCTGATCGTAACGTTATGTTCATTGCCGGCAAAATTTGTTCGTCCCTCCGGCCGAAACGGACCGGAATAGATAAAATGAAAGCTCAAAAGTACGATTTTAATTGATGGCTTCTTTCACTAATTTTATATGGGGAAAGGCATTAAAACGCTGCCTTCGACTTCGCTCAGGCAGCGGGAATTACCTAGTCTCTGAATAATGGTTTCAGCTTTTCAACGGGAATTGTGCTGCGTGGATTAAACTGATTACCCGCCGCATACTTCCTTAGACTATATAGCAATTGCCGGGCTTCCGGCCTGTTTTCTGCATCGGTAAGCAGATCAGCACCCGTAACGATGATTTTACCTTTCCCGACCCTTGCTTCGAATATAAGCATGAGGGGCCTGGCTGTAAACCAGTCGTCAATAATGCGTACCACCGGGTCAACGTTTTTTTCAATGCCGGAAACATCAATGGCATGTGCATGCGACATGGCATCCCACCATTGCCAGTTGCTATGGTATTCGGTAGGAAAATTTTCCAGGGCAGGATGTTTCGGGTTGCAAAGAATCCCTAAAGTGTGGGGAGGCTGTTTGCCTGTCCAGGCAGTGTTCCAGAAAATACTTGAGAAACCTACAGCTATGTTACCCCCTGCATGAGGGGCAATGCTGCCTTTCCTGACGGTTAACAAAACACGTCCTCCCCGGGTAAGGTAATCAATGGTCTTTTTGTCCAGTCTTTGAGCAATCAGAACGGAATCATTCAGAGCCGGCAGGTGAGCAGGATATACCCAAATGTTCCATGCATTCTCATACGCATCAGTTTTTAGTGTCAATACCAGCTGGGAAGGTTTGCTGATCATGGAAAGTGGTTGATCAATTGTGCCCAGCCTGATACCGTTTCCCAAAGGAATATTCATGGCCGGGAATTTACCTCTGGCAATAATTTCTCCTTCCATGGAAGAGAGAGTCCATTCCGGGATAACTCCTTTCAGTTCTTTGTCGCCGAAATGCGCTATTTCGGCTTCAGCGTGCAGGGTTTCATCGTTAGTAAAAATCATCTTTGAAAGACGTAAAAGTGGAACAGTGCTATTGCAAAAGCGACGGTATTCTTCAGGTTTAACGTAACCTTTTTCGTTCCAGAAAGCATTAAGGACTCCGACAAGGGCTGTTCCCTGGCCGGGAAAATCGTGCAGGTCGAGCAACTGGAAACCACCGAACCCTTTGGTACGCAGTGCAGCTTCAATGTCGGCCTTATAGCATAAAACCTGCAGTTTCCCTGAAGCAAGAAGGAAGCTGTCGGCAAGATGACCCATTCCGTGTGCATTGAGCCTGTCGCGGAAAATTTCAAAATTGCGGGCTTTCAGAACCCCTTTGTACTGGTCAATTTCCTTGAAGTCGGGATACACGCACCATTGCCCGATTTCATGGCTGACGGTGGGTTTATTATACCGGGCAATGATATTTTCCCAGTCATAAGCTGTTTGGGGAGGAAGGGCATTGATGATGCTGGCAAGACCCTGATCCCAGCCCTGAATTCGTGGTTCAGGGGTGCTGTTGAAATCAGTAACTTCGAGCAAAGGCCAGCCTGCACCACTTGAATATAAGCGCCTCGGGTCTTTTTTCTTCCAGTAGGTGACAAATCCGGTAAGCCACTGATCCTGATGTTCTCCTGCAGGTTCATTTCCGTACAGAAGAAAACTGAACGAGGGATGGTTTCCGTATGCGTCCACAATCCGGTTGCTTTCTTCGTACAGGTAAGTGTCAATTGGTTTTCCATCTCCGATGGATGAACTTGCCCAGGAGGCGCATTCCACGTGCAGATAAAATCCGGAACGGTCGGCTGCAATAAAGGCGGCTTCAGGCGGACACCATGAATGGAACCGCATATGATTCAGTCCGTGTGCCCTGGCAATCCTGAATATACGCATCCAGGCACCTGTATCTGTTGGGGGGAATCCTGTTTCAGGGAAAATGGCGCATTCAAGTGTCCCCCTTAAAAAGACAGGCCTGCCGTTGAGCATGAACTGCGTACCCTGCGTTGCCCATTCCCGCATGCCGAACAACTCTCTTTTTGTATCCTTTCCTTTGTCTGATGTAAGTACAACCTGCAGTGAATAGAGATTTGGATGAAATTCGTCCCACAACGCCGGATCAGATCCCATCGGTAAGGTTACTTCAGCAATTGTACAGGTTGAATCGCATTTTTTCTGAATCCTGATCTTTTTTGAGGCCGGTGCATTGTTGTTTTTTTCCGGAATGGCCTGAAGACTGAGATTGCAAGAAGCATTTTCTCCTGTGTGGTTACGAATCGCGACTATTACCCTTATCTGTTTTGAGGCAATGTCGGGATAGATTTTTACATCACCCAGGCTGATTTTTGGCCTGGCAATAAGTTCCAGTTTTCCAGTAATGCCGTTCCAGTTGGTTTGAGTATGATCCGAAATGCTGTGCGAATTTTGCCCAACGTCTATTTCATTGATCCTGTTGTCAATCCTGATAGAAAGCAAATGCTTTCCCGGTTTTATGGAAGCAGGAAGCAGGAAAGTATGAGGTGTGGAGAGGGAATTCGCTGTTCCCACTTCCGTACTGTCAATCCATACTTTGCTATACCAGTGGCACCGTTCCAGGTACAGTTCAATGGTTTTTTCCTTCCACGCGGCGGGAATCTCAATCTCTTTCTGATACCAGGCAGGACCCTTGTAATACGTAACGGGCTGGAGCCAGAAAGGAACCTTTATATTGCCGGGTTGCCGGTAAGGTGCATATTCCTGTGATGTAAACCATGAACTGTCAACAATTTGCCCTGTCCATGGGGTGCTGATGGTAATGGAATCCCCTTTTCTGTTGGTGGCCATTGAACCGGGTAGCGTAACCGAATCGGACAGCAGTATGGAATACCAGTGCTGTGCTTCTCCGGTATCATCCCGGTCAATCTGAAATCTCCATGTACCCTTCAGACTGATACTGTCGGTTGTATCCTGACGGCAGGATCCGAAAACAAAGCCTGTTACTATGGAAGAAACAATGAGAAAGAATGATAATGGTTTGCGATGAAAGTAATTCATTGTATTCATAGGCAGTATTTTTTATCATGCTACGAAATTTTACCTTCAAACTGTTTCAGGCGCGCATAAGTCTTTCTATTTCTTCGAGTGATTTCCCTTTGGTTTCAGGAAGCCTGAAGAAAATCAAAAGGAAACCGGCAATACAAATGGCAGAATAGATCCAGAAAGTTCCGGAAGCCTTCAATAAGCGATGAAGATAGGGAAAGGTGATGACCAGCACAGCACTGGCAATCCAGAGGGCAGTGGTTGCTACTGCCATGGCAGAACCCCTTATTTTATTAGGAAAGATTTCCGAAAGAACTACCCATGTAACGGGAGCCAACGACATGGCATATATGGCAATGGCAACCACTACCGTAATCAGAATAGGAAGTCCTTTTAACCCGAAAAAATAACCGGCCCCCAGCATTATATAAGTAACGGCAAGACCTGCCGAGCCAATCAGCATCAGTTTTTTTCTTCCTGCCGAATCAACCGTGCGGATAGCTACAAAAGTAAAAATCAGATTGATAATGCCGGTTATTACAATATTGAAAAGCATGGAAGTAATGCCGTACCCGGCGGAGGAAAAAACTTCTTCGGCATAATTGAATACTACATTGATGCCACACCATTGCTGAAAGACGGCAAGGGCAATTCCCAGCAGAACCACGTTTCTCGTTTTCCTGTTAAGCAGGCTGAAAAAACTGAAGCGTTGCTTTTCCTGTGAGAGGGTTTCCGAAATTTCCCGGAAAGCAGCGGAGGCATAATCATTGCTTCCGGTCCGCATAAGAATGGATAGGGCTTTTTCTGTTTTTCCTTCTTTGATGAGCCACCTTGGGCTTTCGGGAACGAAGAAAGCAAGAATAAAGAAGAGAAACGCAGGAAACGATTCGGCCCAGAACATCCATCTCCAGCCTGTCTGTCCGTTCCATGAGCTTCGGATAATGATATCAGAGGCTCCTTCCGGCACGGGTTCTGCAATGAGGTAGTTGATAATCTGGGCCGCCAGAATTCCTATCACTATTGCAAGCTGGTTCAGGGAAACAAAGCTTCCTCTGTAAACAGGAGGGGTAATTTCGGCAATATAAACCGGTGAAGCAGCGGAAGCTATTCCAATACCGAACCCGCCAAGGATACGCCAGAGAATAAAAGGTCCAAAATGATCGGCCATGCCCGTTCCTACTCCGGAAACGGTAAAGAGCAATGCGCAAAGAAGAAGGGAAATCTTTCGTCCGTATTGATCGGTTACCCATCCGGAAACTGCGGCGCCAAAAATGCAACCGATCAGGGCAGAACTCATGGCAAGACCCTGCAATCCGGGATTGCCCGTTATGCCGAAAAAACGCTCATAAAAAGGTTTGGCTCCTCCAATAACGACCCAGTCGTAACCAAAAAGCAGTCCGCCCATAGCCGCTACCAGGGCTACGGGTATTATGTATCGCATATTGTATTTTCCCATATTTGCCTGCTATATGAAAGCGATCCGAAATATCCTATTTTATCGCGAATTATCCAATAATAAACCTCAGCAGAAATAACACGGATTAAGCATCAGGAGTGGAAACGAACCAATGCTTTGGGGATTGGTATTTTGCAATGGCATCCGGGTTGAGGCCATTGAAAAGCATTGAAAGCAACTCCAGGGCGCATTGCACATTTTTTCATGCACAAGAATCTTTCTGGTGCAATGATTGGGTTAATTATGTATCAACCGGTTGGAGCAGAGCACTAAATAAAATCCTTTCCGGGGATGCGGAGGTGGAGGTTATGAATCATTACCGGATCAGACCTTATTCAGTTCTTTAACGTTGCGGTATTCGAAACGGAAATCTATTTCGAAGCACTCAACAAAGCGGTTTTTGATCTGATGTTTAAGTGCCTCCGGATCATGGGATATAAAGACAAAGGCTCCTCCGCCTCCTGCGCCGCAGATTTTCCCGCCCAATGCTCCATTGTTCAGCGCGAAATGATACACTTCTTCAATAAAGGCATTGGAGGTTGACTGTGCGAGTTTCTTCTGTGCAGAGAAATTGCGGTTCATGATTTCGGCACAGAGAGCAAAATCTCCTTTTTGAAGGGCCAGGGCAAATTCATAGCCGCAGCGGGCCAGCTCATCAATGGCCGCGGCCCCTTCAGGGGTTTTGAAATTGCGATATACTTCCTCAACGGCAGTCTGCGCATTGCGGGAAACTCCCGTATGAATCAGCAGCAGCTTCTTCTGAAAATCTTCCAGGATGCTGTGAGAAATATCTGAAATAACAGGCCGGGCATAATCGGTACCGAATTCAAAACAATGAAATCCGCCGTAAACGATGGAATATTGGTCCTGCCGTCCGATGGCCCAGTTTAACTCCCGGTTTTCGAGGTTAAAAAGGTCTTCAGCAATGACCTGAAGGCTTTTTGATTCGGCATTGTATGTCTTGGCACTGATCATTTCCAGAAGTTTTACCGCAGTGGAAGTGCTCAGTCCGCTGCCTCTCGGATACCCCGAAAAATTGAGTTGCCCACCCTTAAGTTCAATCAGGGGGGAAATGGCCACGTTGGAAACATATCCTTTTTTTCCCTGCATAATAAATGGCACATCAGTCCATCCACCGGAAAAATCGATGCGCAGGGGGGCTTTCCAGGCAAAATTTATCTTATCAATGATACGGGTAGTGGATGTGGGTTCCAGTTCATGCGGCACTTCGCGTTTCACGAACTGCATTTGAATTCCCAGTCGTTCGCAGAGCTTTTTTTTAGGTTCGATAGCAGTATCGTCATCATTGAGTACAAAAACATCGGGGTGCAGAAGTTCGAGTATATGGCGGAAGTCAATTTTTCCCTCTTCAACGGTATTATCGTTCAGAACGGCATAAGAAACTTCTTCAAGAGCCGCAACAAGATGCAGCCTGTTTTGTTCCGGATTGACGGGTCTGCCAGGACCTTTCAGCTGTTCCACCACTTTGTCGCGGCCTATGCCAACCACCAGCAGATCGCCAAATTCGCGGCACTGACTGAAAAATACAGCATGGCCTGATTGAAGAATATCAAAGCACCCGGTACAGAAGACAATTTTTTTATCCCGGAATTTTTGGCGTATGCCGGGCAGCATTTCTGCTGTAAGTACTTTTGCCCTTATGCGTTCAAACATCCGCAGGAGTGCTTATCCGCATTTTGAAGATCCGCAGCTCTGGCAGATCAGACAGCCTTCCTGGTAAACGAGAGCCTCTGAACCGCATTCACTGCACCTTGTTCCTTTACGGGCTTTGGTTCCGTTAGGAATATACCGTTTCAATGCCCTTTCCACGCCGTTTTTCCATGTGTTGATGGTATCGCTGTCGAGGCTGAGTGAGGCGACCAGATTAACCACATCGGGTATGGGCATTCCGTGCCGCAGAACTCCCGAAATCAGCTTGGCATAGTTCCAGAATTCGGGGTTAAACATATGGGAAAGCCCTCCGATGGTATTTTTATACCCGTATTTGTCGGTATATTGAAAATCATAACGCGACTTTCCGGTTTCATCTTTTACCTTGATAATTTTTCCGTGTGTGATGGAAGGGGGGATGGGGAATTTTTCAATATCTTCAATACCGGTGAAGATTTCGTAAGGCCTGCCGTCTTTGAGTCCGATGAAGGCAATCCACCGTTCGTTGTTGTTGTTGAAGCGTATAATATCGGCTTCGAGTTCGCGCGGGCGTTTAAAGCTCTGAGGGTCAACCTCTGCTGTTTTTTCCTTTTTCTCTTTTGCCGAAAGAAGTACTCCCGAGCGGGATCCTTCCCGGTAAACTGTTATGCCCTTGCAACCGCTCTTCCATCCGGTGATGTATAGTTCATCCACAAGGTCTTCGCTCACGTTTTCGGGCAGGTTGATGGTAACGCTGATGGAATGATCGACCCATTTCTGGATATTTCCCTGCATACGGACCTTGCTTACCCAGTCAACATCAGCTGAGGTGGCTTTGTAATACGGCGATTTTGCTACCAGTTCCTGGATTTTTTCAAGAGGGTACTTTTTCACTTCTTTGACGTTATAGCCGTTTACCTGGAGCCATACCTCAAATTTGTGATGAAAAACAAAATATTCTTCCCAGCTGTCGCCTACTTCATCCACAAGGGTAATTTTGGCGGAAGCGTCGTTGGGGTTGACTTTGCGCCTGCGACGGTAAACCGGCAGGAAAACCGGTTCAATGCCGGAGGTAGTCTGGGTCATAAGGCTTGTGGTACCGGTAGGTGCAATGGTAAGCAGAGAAATATTACGGCGTCCGTATTTTACCATGTCGCGGTATAATTGCTCATCTTCCTTTCTGAGCCGGAGGATAAACGGATTGTCTTTTTCAAGCTGCGGGTCGTAGAGAGGGAAAGGCCCTCTTTCCTTTGCCGTTTCAACCGAAGAGCGGTAAGCTTCCAGAGCAACTGTTTTATGTACTTCGGTAGAAAAGTCAATGGCATCATCGCTTCCGTAACGCAAACCCAGGGCGGCGAGCATATCTCCTTCGGCGGTAATCCCGATACCGGTGCGCCGCCCTTCTTCAGCCTTTACCCGGATATTTTCCCAGAGTTTTCGTTCAACCCGTTTAAGTTCCATGTCTTCCGGATCGTTGGCTATTTTATCAAGGATGGCATCAATCTTTTCGAGTTCCAGATCGATGATATCGTCCATGATTCGCTGGGCATAGTGGACGTGTTTGCGGAATTTGTCGAAATTGAAGCGGGCTTCGGGTGTGAAGGGATTTTCGACATAACTGTAAAGATTGATGGCCAGCAGACGGCAACTGTCATACGGACAGAGCGGAATTTCGCCACAGGGGTTGGTAGAAACTGTCCTGAAGCCAAATTTGGCATAGCAGTCAGCCACAGATTCCCGGATGATGGTATCCCAGAAAAGTACCCCTGGTTCTGCTGATTTCCAGGCGTTGTGAATAATTTTTTTCCAGAGTGCCCGGGCATCAATTTCTTTTCTGATCATCGGATTAGGGCTGTCAATCGGGAATTGCTGAACATATGGTTTGCCTTCAATGACAGCCTGCATGAATTCATCGTCAATTTTTACCGACACGTTGGCGGCAGTAACTTTCCCCTGCTCCAGCTTTGCATCGATAAATTTTTCGGCATCGGGATGCTTAATGGATATTGTGAGCATAAGGGCTCCGCGGCGCCCGTCCTGAGCAACTTCGCGGGTTGAATTGGAATACCGTTCCATAAAAGGAACCACGCCTGTTGAGGTGAGGGCACTGTTCAGCACAGGAGTACCATAAGGCCTGATGTGGGAAAGATCATGCCCGACACCCCCTCTGCGTTTCATGAGCTGAACCTGTTCCTGATCAATTTTCATTATTCCCCCGTACGAGTCAGCCGGGTGGTCGTGCCCAATAACAAAACAATTTGACAGGGAAGCTATCTGAAAACGATTTCCTATTCCGGCCATCGGACTACCCTGGGGAACAATATACCGGAAATCCCTGAGCAATTCATAAACCTCCTCAACCGGCATCGGATTGGGATACCTTTTTTCAATACGGGCAATCTCCCTGGCAATACGCCAGTGCATATCGTCAGGTGTCAATTCATAGATTTTCCCGAAAGAATCCTTCAGGGCGTATTTATTCACCCATACCGTGGCGGCAAGTTCATCGCCACGGAAATATTCAATGCTTTTCCGGAGAGCCTCTTCATGCGAATATATCTTCTGTTCTTCTTTCATCTCAGTTTTTGCTGTTCCTTCGTTCTGCATAGTTTTTTCGTTCTCTTCAGCTCCGTTTTTCTGATTATTGACAATGATCGCGTCCGTTTGCATACATCCGGTTTTTTTAAGGTTTTGGGTATCTGTTATTTTACCTGAATAAAATAGAAAAGGGTTGACTACCGCAAGTTAACACCAGGCAAAAAATTTTGCCTAAAAAAACCCTGTGTAAATATTAACAACGCGGCAGAGTTTATCAACCTTACACCCGGAAGCAGCGATATGGTTCATTGTCAACATTTTCTATCCAAACCGGAGTATTGTATCAAAAACACTTTGATATATTCAATGTGCAATACACCATTGTTAATATATGAAATCACCTTTGTGTTATTGTAGTAACAGAAGGCAGGCACTCAGCTATATGCTGAAGAATGGTGCGGGTTGCTCCCGTGTTTTTCCGCACGTATGATGCCGAAGCTTCTGCAAGTTTTTCTCTCAGTGAGGTATTTCTGATGAGCTGGTCCATGTTTTCCTTCAGTTCATCGTAGGAATGAACGGGAATTCCGCATCCAAGTTCTTTCATTTCCTTTGCTTCAAGGGCTTTATGATAGTTAGGGCCGAAAAGTACCGGCCTTCCGTAAACGGCAGCTTCAAGGATGTTGTGGATGCCTTTACCAAACCCTCCTCCGATGTATGCAATGGCTCCATAGCGGTAGAGGGTGCTCAGCAGGCCAATTTTGTCAACAACAAGTACCTGCGCTTTTCTCAGGGCATTTTCATTTTCTTTGCTCCCGGAAAACAGAATATAAGGTACAGTGATTGATTTGCAGAGTTTTGTCAGGTGTGAGGTGTGAATTTCATGGGGAACGATAATCATCTTCAGAGGGAATCCGGTTTCGGCAATATACCGGGTAAGAAGAGCCTCATCAGGTTCCCATGTGCTCCCTGCAACTACTACAAGATGCCCGTCGGCAAACCATCCTGCTTCAGGAAGGGTTTTTTCTTCCGAGGCAATCTGAATTACCCTGTCAAACCGTGTATCTCCGCTTACAGAAACTTGGGCAATACCTATATCACTTAGAAGCCTGGCCGAATTCTCATCCTGGGTGAAAATATGGCTGAATCTGAGCAAAATGTTGCGGTACCAGGTTCCGTACCATCGGAAAAAAAGCTGGCCCGGCCTGAAAATGGCAGAGATAAGAAACAGCCTGGTTTTATTCTTATGAGCTGCCTGAAGAAAGTGAAACCAGAATTCGTATTTGACAAAAAGAGCAGCTACCGGTTTTACAGTATCTATCCATCGTTTAGCATTGCGGGGTGTGTCAAGCGGCAGATAGGTGACGCAATCGGCCAGGGGATAATTTTTTCTGATTTCGTAACCTGAAGGGGAATAAAAACTCAGAAGAATGAATACATTATCTCCGGAATGACGCCTGATAGCCTCAATAACAGGCCGGCCCTGTTCGAATTCTCCGAGCGAACTACAATGGACCCAGACAACCGGTTTTTGGTTTTTCTCCAGAGCGCTTTTCAGACGGGGGTACCAGTTTTTTCGTCCTTTCAGCCACAGGGCGGCCTTGTGATTAAACGGAGAAACAATTACTATGCCGGCATAATATAACCACAGAGATATTTGATAAAGGAATTTCACAGAAAAGAATTTTATCGTGCAAAGTTAACCCAAATGGTTGTGATTCTGCCAGTGTTTTTATCCCGGATTGCGCATCAGGAGTTCAAGCGAACCAATGCGCAGTGGTTTGGCTTTCAGTGGTGGAATCCGGGCAAATCCCGCTGAAACGGAGTGAAAGCGGCCCACCAGGGCACATGGCGCATCAAAAAACGCGCAATGTGGGTTCATCATACCGGGTAATGGAATCCTTTGCACCATGTACTGCAGAGGAAGGCAGAAACTATATGGGCAGTAAGATAGTTTTCAACCGTCTGTTGTTCATAATATTGATGCATGTGCTTCTTCTGCAACCATTGAAATATTTTATTTTTGGGCGTAGGATACTGGTAATTAACATCAGCGCGCATGAAGAAAAAGCAAAAAGATCCTGAATTGCTCCGGAAATACAGACAGTCTGTTTTGTTTAACAAACGAGAAATTGCCGCCATCAACAAATACTGTTCCCGGTATAAGATCAACAACCGATCCCGTTTTATGCGGGAAGCTATAATCAGTGAGGTACTTCGCCGTTTTGACCGGGATTACCCTTCGCTGTTTGATCAACCGGGGGTGCAGACCGGTAATTTGTAGGCAGCACATTCAACATTTTGTTGCTTGTCACGCACCCTGTTTGGATCATTCTAAACAACGCATATATTATTAAGTATTTATAAATCAACAGTTAGTTTGTTCTAATTGTTTATAAAATTACTTCTGGTGGTTTAAAAAAAATGTTTAAAAATTCAGCGTGTAAGTTCAAATTTTATATTTTCGCCCTGAAAACGTCGAAGAGACGTTGGCATGAAAACCTTTCTTCCTTTCTGTAAAAAGAAGGTGAAGAAGGAAGCATGGATTTGTAATTTAAATGAGATGAGTCATTCCAGTTTCATGCTCTGCCGGAATAATCACAAAACCGGTTACGCAGTTACCCCTACCCAGGTTTTTACTTGTCCCTTGCCCGCTCATCTCATGATGGTTCTGCCCGGAGGCTGCAGGGGGAGGAAGAGACCTTGGGGAAATGTCAGGGGAGATTTCAACTGATACGGCAATGGAAAGGAATTTCTCCATCTTTCTGGCCTTTTGCAGTTTACGGGAAAAACTACGCAGGCCGGAAGGGTCATTTTTTTTCGGAAATGAATTTGTGCAATTAAAATATGATTTATATTTGCCGGCTTTTTAGTATTAACCAATTAATTTTTTATGAGTAAGGATGATAACTCAGACATCAACTTTAAATCTTGTTCGGGAGCAACAAGGTTTAAATGGAATTCTGGTGGGTAA
>JAAYUG010000173.1 GCA_012517825.1 Bacteroidales bacterium
TGGTTCGAATCCAACCCCCGCTACAACCGGTAAAGCCAGTGACGAAAGTCTCTGGCTTTTTTCTTTCTGAGAGCTGCCAGATCCCATCTGAGCAGATCGAAGAAAGAAAAAAGACAAAGGGATGCGAAGCAGACCTGGCTTAACCGGTGGTAAGCATCCCCAAAAAAAACTGACATTCTCATTCACGATGTGGTGTAAATTGTAACCAGTCCACTTCAAACAGGTTTTCTCCTTTTCCGTAGAATCTCAGCCATACCGCATGGACACCTTCTGTTGCCCTGACAGGAGCTGCAACAACTGTCCAACCTCCTGTATAGGCAGGAACTTCTGCCTGTGCCACAGACCTTCCCCACGGCTGATCCACTGCCACATCGATAATGCCTCCCGAACCGACAGACCGGACCCTGAAGAGCACGGAATCAACTCCTTTTCCAAAATCAATATATTTATATGCGGCTTTATCGTCATTCCTGATTCCTGCAAGAACCTCATTGGAAGGACTCTCCATAACAATACGGGTATTCCCGAAAAGAAGACAGGCTCTTTCCGCATCAATCAGTCTTTTTGCCGTCAGAGGCGGGCCGGCACCCTGGGAAGTCATCTCCACCTCATTGATGGTACCGTCATCATTAAAGGTAATCGGCTCAACGCATGCCTTCCGCATGGTATTGGAGGCATGGGTTGACCGGTGATAAAAAACATACCATTTGCCGTTGAATTGAACAATGCTGCCGTGGTTGTTCCATACAGCAGGATCACAGTGGTCATTGTCGATGATGACCCCTCCGTAATGGTATGGGCCCCATACATTTGAGGCCATGGCATACCCTAGGCAGGTGGGACGATTTGCCCTGCCCATGTGTGCATAGATAAAGTAATATATGCCGTTACGCTTAATAAGGTACCCCCCTTCGTGAAAAAAATGTTCCTTTTCTGTCACAATTCCATCCCTGATGGTAGTTTCATCAATTTCGTCCATGCCGGGTTTCAGTTTCGCCATTTTGGCCGAAAACTGACCCCAGACATAATAAGCCTGCCCGTCATCATCAATAAATACAGCAGGATCAATCTCCCGCAGAACAGAAGCATTCATTACCCTGCCCTTTCGGAAAGGTCCGAGAGGAGAAAGGGAAGTAGCTACACCTTCTGTGTTTTCAAATGAAGCAAGGCAGTAATACAGGTAATACACCCCATCTTTATAAGCGCAGTCAGGTGCATACAAAAGGGCATCGCTGTAAGGAATTTCATCTCCTGAACCCTTTGAAGCAAACACATTCTCGGCAATTTGCCAGCTTCTTAAGTCTTCCGACCAGAGAACATCATGCCTCCATGAGCAATAATAGAAAGGGCTTTCATCCCGGGAACCATAAACATAAATTCTGCCGTCAGACCATACCTTAGCTGATGGATCGGCAATATACACTCCGGGGGGAACAATGGGATTCTGGGAAAAAACGCCCTGGTTCAATGAAATCTGAATCAACAACTGAGAAATAAAAAGACCGGTAAAATAGCGCGATAGGATAGTTTTTGCATGCATGGAAGAAACCTGTTTATTGCCCGAAGATCGTAATTAAAATCATCATGGCAAAATATACCATACCGAACACTGTCCGTCATTTCGCGCTGGCCAATACCCTTTTCTGATTCTATGGCATCAGACGCTAAGACCCCACCTCTACGTATTTCAGCTTATAAGTATTGTACGTATCACTTTACGTAATTTCCTGTATTGACAGCATGGAATAACAGGAATATATTTGCCGGAACTCCAGTTGCCGTAAAACCCTTCGGCAAAAGCAACCTGAAACAGAACCATATGACTCCATTACGCGACCATCCGGCAAAAAGTATACTGAAAGCTATCAGCTGGCGTATCATCGGGACGATTGACACAATGGTCATATCCTATCTTCTCACAGGCAGGCTGGTAATTGCATTGTCCATAGGATCAATAGAAGTTTTCACTAAAATGATTCTCTATTATTTCCATGAACGTGCCTGGGAATACTTTCCGCAACAAAAATTGCGTTTCCCTTTTCTTTTTTCTGGATTTTTCAGATTCATTCAAAGAGCAAAATCATGATACAGGAAAACATCGGGGGCGAAAGACTCACCGACATTCTCTCGGAACAATATAAAAATGCTCAGCCGGAAACCATTCTGAAAGAACTGACAGAACGTTATCCCGGTCAGGTGGTATTTTCCACAAGTTTCGGGCTGGAAGACCAGGTGATTACCGATATGATATCGGCTTCCGGACTTGCGGTAAAAGTTTTTACCATTGATACCGGCCGGTTATTTC
The DNA here is from genome assembly GCA_012517825.1 of Bacteroidales bacterium. Classification (NCBI taxonomy): domain Bacteria; kingdom Pseudomonadati; phylum Bacteroidota; class Bacteroidia; order Bacteroidales; species Bacteroidales bacterium. Next base: position 2,306 of record JAAYUG010000173.1, read on the forward strand.
CTGAAACATATAAAACCTGGCAGCGGACTCTTGAGAAATATACTGTGTCAATAAAGGTGTATTATCCCGAACAAAACCTGCTGGAACAGATGCTGAGCCGGAAAGGGCCATTCAGTTTTTACGAGTCAAAAGAAAACCGGATCGAATGTTGCCATATCAGAAAGGTTCTTCCTTTACAGCGGGCACTACTGGGGGAGAAAATCTGGGTTACCGGTTTGCGGGCAGAACAATCGGAAAGCCGCAAAGGTCAGGCTCTGTTTCAATGGGATAGCGGACATCAGATAATAAAATACAATCCTTTGTTCACCTGGTCAACAGAAGATGTGCGCAGGTATATCATCTCCCGGAATGTTCCCTATAACTCCCTTCACGACAAAGGATTTCCCAGTATAGGTTGTCAACCCTGCACACGAGCCATCAGGGAAGGGGAGGATTTCCGGGCAGGACGCTGGTGGTGGGAAAGCAATTCTTCAAAAGAATGCGGACTCCATACAGTCTCTGCATGAGTTTCAGAAGGAATAACATGTTAACCTGAAAAAGAATATGAATAAAAGGGACCAAATGGAAATAGCAGTACCGACCGGCCATCTGACCGAACTGGAAGATGAAGCCATCTATGTACTGAGGGAGGTTGCCGCGCAATTTGAGCGGGCCGTTATTCTTTTCTCCGGCGGAAAAGACAGTATTGTTCTTGTGCATCTGGCGATGAAGGCTTTTTACCCTGCCCTGCCTCCGTTTTCCATGCTGCATATTGATACCGGTCATAATTTTCAGGAAACGTTAGAATTCCGTGACGCACTGGCCCGAAAAACCGGTTTGCCTTTGTTCGTAAGATATGTTGAAGACAGCATCAGACAGGGAAAGGTAAAAGACGAAACCGGCTACAATGCCAGCCGGAATGTACTGCAAACAGTCACTCTTCTTGACGCAATTGAAGAGCTGCACATAGATGCCGCCATTGGTGGAGGCAGGCGGGATGAAGAAAAGGCCCGTGCCAAAGAACGTTTTTTCTCCCACCGGAATGAATTCGGACAATGGGATCCCCGGAACCAGAGGCCGGAGCTCTGGAATATTTTTAACGGCCGGAAAAACCCCGGTGAACATTTTCGCGTTTTTCCCATCAGCAACTGGACAGAACTGGATGTGTGGCTCTATATCATGAAGGAAGAAATTCCCGTTCCTTCGCTTTATTTTACGCATCGCCGGGAAGTATTTTTCCGTGACGGAATCTGGCTGGCCAATGCTCCCTTTATGACCCGTAAAAACTCTGAGACCATTGAGATACGTGATGTCAGATGCCGCACCATCGGCGATATTACCTGCACGGGATTAACCCTTTCCAGGGCTTCTACCGTCGAAGAAATTGTGCAGGAAATAGCTGCATCGCGTGTTACCGAGCGCGGTGGCAGATACGACGACAAACGGTCGGAAGCCGCCATGGAAGATAGAAAAAGGGAAGGCTATTTTTAAATAACCTGTCCCGAATGTTTGTTCCCTTAATTCCCAGTAGAACCTATAGTTTAAAAACTCCCAACCATTCCGAAAATGAACAGTATGAACCAATATCATCCTTCCCCAATGCCCTTGTTAAGGTTTACCACGGCAGGCAGTGTAGATGACGGAAAAAGCACCCTCATCGGACGACTTCTTTTTGACAGCAAGTCCATCTTTGAAGATCAACTCGATGCGATCGCCCTGGCCAGTAAACGGCGCGGCGAAAGCCAGATCAACCTGAGCCTTCTTACTGACGGACTGCGGGCGGAAAGGGAACAGGGCATCACAATCGATGTGGCTTACCGGTATTTTTCCACTCCCCGCAGAAAATTCATTATTGCCGATACCCCGGGGCACTTTCAGTACACCCGCAACATGGTAACAGGAGCTTCAACGGCTCACCTCGCCCTGATCCTGGTTGATGCCCGGAACGGCATCGTCGAACAAACCATCCGCCATACCTTCATCGCATCCCTTCTTGGCATACAACACGTCCTTGTTTGCATCAATAAAATGGATCTGGTCAATTACGAAGAAGGCGTTTACCTGAAAATCCTGTCTGCATTCCAGAAAATTATCAGGCGGCTGGGATTAAAAGATGTGCAGTTTATTCCCATAAGCGCCCTGCAGGGCGATAATATCGTGGAGAAATCATCCAACATGCCATGGTATGCAGGAAAAACCCTGCTGGAAGTTCTGGAAGAAACCCCGGCTGAAAATGCAGGTTCAGAAAGAGGACGCTTTCCTGTACAATATGTTATACGCCCTGATCAGCAAAAATTCCCCGATTTCCGCGGCTATGCAGGCCGTGTTTCGGGTGGCAGGTTCTATAAAAACCAAAAAGTGACCGTTTTACCTTCCGGCATGAAAGCAACCATTCTGACTGTCAGAAAAGGAACCCATGAAATGGAAACTGCTTTCAACGGCAGTTCTGTCATCATCAGCCTTGATAAGGATATTGACATCGGAAGAGGCAGTCTTATTGTGCCCGAGCAGGATCTGCCACACAACAGTTCCTCCCTTCAGGCAATGATCTCCTGGTTCAGCGAGGCACCAATGAATCCGAATGCCCGGTATTTGCTGATGCATGTTACCGGTACATACAAATGCCGCATCGAAGAAATTCTTTCCGTAACGGACATGAATACTCTTGATGAAAAGCAAGGCCGCCCTCTCGAAATGAATGATATCGGCAAAGTTCAGTTAAAGCTGGCTAAACCATTGTTTTTTGACCCGTACAAGGAAAACCGTACTACCGGAAGTTTTATCCTTATCGACGAGGTTACCAATGCAACCGTTGCTGCCGGTATGATTGAAGGCTGACTTCACCGGCAAAATCCATCAGGAGATTCACACCGAAACGATAAAAATCATACATTTATCGTCCGGAATAAAATCGAATTGTATGAAGAAGATTTCGGTGATGTTGCTTGCCTGGATTTTTTGTGCATTTGCCCTATCGGGCCAGCCTGCCCAGCCTTATAGTTTTCCTTCGGTTCCCGGTTACCATACCCTGTTGTGTGATTTCCATATCCACACAGTTTTTTCTGACGGACTTGTTTGGCCAACCATCCGGGTTGATGAGGCTCTTCGCGAAGGGCTTGATGCCATAGCCATTACGGATCATCTGGAATACACTCCCCACGACAGGGACATTCCGGCCGTTGATTTTAACCGTTCATACGAAATAGCAGCCGAATACGGATCCGAAAAAGGCCTTATTGTTATTCATGGTTCTGAAATTACACGCGATATGCCTCCCGGCCATCTGAATGCCCTTTTTCTTTCCAACAGCAACGCCCTGAAAAAAGATGATCCGCTGGAGGCAATCCGCGAAGCAAAAAAGCAAGGGGCATGGATTTTCTGGAACCATCCCATGTGGACTGCCCAGAAACCGGACGGCATGGCTGAACTGACACCTCTTCATAAACAGCTTCTGAAAGAAAATCTGTTTGACGGGATTGAAGTTGTAAATGATTACAATTTCTCCGACGAAGCCTTTGAAATTGCTCTGAAAAACAATCTCACCATTCTGGCCAATTCCGATATTCACGGGATGATTGAATGGAGCTTCCCGGAGCCCCAAACAGGCCACCGGCCCATTACTCTTGTTTTTGCCCGTGAAAAGTCGGCAGATGCCATCAGAGAAGCTCTGGAAAACCATCGTACCGTCATATGGCATGCCCAACTTCTCGCCGGTACTCAGGAATTCCTTGAACCCCTGATCAAAGCCTCTCTTGTTGTCGAATCGGCAGTTTATGAGCCAAAGACCTCCGTTGTTTCCGTAACATTGAGCAATAAAAGCAGCCAGGATTTGTTCATCGAAAACATCGGCAGGTTTACCCTGCATAACACAGGGCCCTTCTTTAAAATCAAAGCCGGTGAAAAATATGTTGTGGAAGTGAAGACCATTTCAAATCTCAGCCAGTTTGAGCTTCCTCTCAGGATATTGAACGCTTATATTGCTCCGGGGAAGAATCTCAGACTAAGTTATCTGATCAGCCCGGAAAAATAGTTTTACGTAATGATCCTTATCCGCGAAGCCACGGAAGCTGACAACGAAGCCCTGCAACAGCTGAACAGGGAAGCCCCTATGCGCGGAAACCTCACCATTCGCGTGGAAAGGATCCCTGATTTTTTTGCCATCAACCGGAGAATTGGCCCGTTTAAAACGATGGTAGCTGAAACCGGAGGACGAATTGCCGGTGTGCTCACCATAGCCAGGCATCCTGCCGTTCTGGAAGGTAAAGTTCAGGAGATCGGAGTAATTCGTGATATTAAAATTCACCCCGATTTTCGCGGGTCAACGGCCCTGTTCCGCCTGCTGTATACCTTTCTGCAGTATGCCCTCAACCAGAAATGGAATATCCTGTATGCCACAGCCCTGAAAGGAAATGCAAGGGTCATCAGCCTCATGGGAGGCAGGGCCGGCCTTCCCTCCCTGGTGCCGGCAGGACATTTTATTCAGTTTAATTTCTTTCCTAAAAGACGGTATAAAGGAACAACCCGCTATCAGATTATAACAGAGGAACCGTCTGACGATTTACTTGCTTTTTTCAACGCATGGTATAGCCGGTACAAGTTCGGTCCGGTTATTTCGGCCGAATCCCTGCACGACTCTGTTGTGCTCTCCGCATGGAAAAACAATGTGCGGCATGCCTCCATTGTTCTGCAGGATGTTTCCAATTTCCGGCAGAACGTGGTCGAAGACTGGTCATTTACTACCGGCCTGGTAATCCGCCTCTGGCAGTTTTTCCATATGTTCCTCCCTCTGCCCCTTCCTCCCCGGAAAGGAAAACCTTTACGGTGCTTGTATGTTCGTTATTTTGCGGCTACCGAAGGTACTGCCTGTGCTCTGGCATCCCTGATGACCAGAGCACGTAAAATGGCCTGGGATGGCAGGTACACCTTTTTGTCAGCAGGTCTACATTACCGCGATCCGTTGCTGAAAATTTTCAGAAAACACCCGTCAATTCCCGCCAGGCTATATGCTTTCATCCTGAGCCTGGAAGATAACAATGCATCCGCCAGGTGCATTTCCGGGGACATTCTTTTCAATGATTTTACCCTGATATAACCTGCATTGCGCTTTAATTGCGCAATGTGTCAAAGGAGATGCTTTCATTTCGTTTCAGCGGGGTTAAGCCGGATTCCTGCACGTAAGAGCCACCAACTCAGCATCAGGTCGCTTAAAATTCCTGATGCGTAATCCGTGATAAATCGTTTTAGGCCTTCAAACTGGCGACAAAAAGAAGTAAATCATACCATCCCTTCCAGCACAGTAACTTCTCCGGAAGCAACCCTCCCAAGGGCGTCCACTGCTTTCATAGAGTATTTGTGCGGTTCTCTGTCCTGAAGGGATTCTTCATAAATGAACGGATCATTCGTTATCTGCGGAGCAAAGGGTATTCCAGCAACTTTTTGCCCATCCCGCCAGAGTTCATACGAAGTGATGGGCGCATCACCGGCATAGGCTGTATGCCACTTCGCACGCACCAGCCTTTTCCCGTCCCTGTTTTCCTGTTCTACCGAGAAGGCCGAAGGCGGGGTAAGCCCGTTATATTCCATCTGAAAGTAATTGGTCTTCCCGTCTTTTACCCTGGCAGTCATTTTTTCAATTTCAATCCGGTCTGACTCTGACAATCCATCCGGAGCAATCTGGGCAGAAGCCATATTCTGCTCAATCTGGCATTCTTCGGGGTTGTTGCTGATTTGTCCTATTCCGATGATGGCAGTATGAACACCCGGTGTGGTAAGAGCGTATCGAATCAGCGATGTGGGGTTCAGATCCCGGTTGCGGGCAAACCGAACCACCTCATGCGGGCCTTGTGTCCAATGGGCAGGCTTGGTGTACATGGCTCCGTCGGCAAAAACCTTCATGGCAATGATTCCCATATTTTTTGCTCTTGCTACCGGTATAACATTGTATTGCATGTTGAACATCAGCTTGTCGTTGGGATTGATGGCTACCAGCATGGCATCCAGCAGATTCTCCCTGTCGCGCCGGATCATTTCCATCATCACCGCCGGATTATAATGCCCCGAGAAGCCAATATGGCGGATCAGTTTTTCTTCTTTCGGATTGAGTCCTGTACGATTGGTTCCATCACGAAAGTCCCGCAAAACAGCCAGAGCACCAATGCGTTCAGCTTTCGGGTCAGGGTCATCATATCCCGTATACAAAGCATCTACTTCCTGAATGGAAGTTAAGCTGTGAATAAGAATCATATCCAGATAGGCATCGGGAGGGTAATACCCTTTCCCGTCACCGAAGATCTGAGTGAGCGACCGCCGGATATCATCTGCTGTATGAGAACCTGGTGTACCGTTTGTCCAGTTGCTTACCCCCTCAACATTGTCTTCTCCTTTTCCCCACCGCAGATGGGTTTTGGTAGTGAGGAAAATGGAACGGCGCGCCTTTTCGCTGTAATTGGAAAGACCCGGCACCAGCCCCAGAATGCGGAAGGCTTCTCCGTAATGTTCCTGACTGCGCGCATAAAGATTCGATGTGTCAAAGTAATTGACTCCTTTACGGTAAGCCTTTACAATGATTTCTGACGGAGTTATCCCTTCAGGAGTCCATTGAATGGAAGCCTGCCCTCCCAGACCCAACGTTGTGGCTTCAAAACCCGTCCGGCCTAACATGCGCTTCATCGGCTTTCCGGCTACCTCAGCCCGAAACCCGACAGCAGGAAGAATCATTACCGACGCAGCTCCTGCAGCAGTGGTGCGAAGAAACTGCCTTCGGGTAAACGAAGGATTGTCCGGTTTTTTCATTGGTTAAGAATTTGGTTGATGTTTGTTCTTAAAATTACAACAATTAAACGAATATTTTGTTGAATTACCATACCCTATTTTAACCCGCACACGGCATGAACATTCATTTTAAAATCATTTCTTATCTTCGAAAAAAATTTATGTATGTCATCCGACCCTCAAAAACCTTTCATTCTGATTGTCAGTGATTCTGCTGAACAAGCCGGCCGGCTAACAAAACTGCTGAAGGAACGATACAATACCGAAATGGCTCTCTCCCGCGAAGAAGCTCTTCAGAAAATCAAACTGCATCCTGATATTATTCTCACCTCCTCGCACGATTCAGTACAGGCGGCAATTGGCTTTTGCGAGGCGTTTAAAAAATCGCATTCAACCGAAAAAATTCCCCGGCTTCTTTTAATCCCTTCAGAGAAAGAGCACTCCTCTCCTCTTCCCGAAGAGATAGCTGATATCGTTCTCAATGAACCTTTTTCACCCGCTGAACTTTGGTCTGCTTTAAATGTCCTGCTCCGGATGAAAACAACAGAACAAACCCTCAGAGCCAATACCATTCAGAATTTAATTTTCCTGAATTCTACCCCAACTCTGGTTTTCCTGAAGGATGAATCATTCAGGTACCTATGGACAAATGAAGCATACGAAAAATTTCTCGGAAAAAAACGAAAGGATATCATTGGCAAAACAGATTCTGAACTTATGCCCGAGTCTCTGGCCAGTCAGTGCAGAAAATCAGATGAGGAGGCCAGTCGAAAGGGGAAAATGGTTTCCTTTCTCGAGCATTATGGTGAAAAATGGTATGAAACGCTTAAATTTCCTGTTCCCCTGGCAAAGGGGAAAACCGGCATTGGAGGTTTTATCAGGGATGTTACCTCCTTCAAAACGACAGAGGAAGAACTGAAAGCCAGGGAATCTCTGTTCCGCACATCCCTTTACAGCATTGGCGATGCTGTTATCACAACCAACCGGCAGGGGAAAATAATGCATATGAATCCCGTAGCGGAAGAGCTTACAGGATGGAAAGAGGCTGACGCCAGGGGCAGAGAAATAGAAGAAATCTTTCGCATCGTAAACGAAGAAACCCGCCTGCCGGTCGAAAATCCGGTGGAAAGAGTGCTCAGGGAAGGCATTGTGGTAGGACTGGCCAATCATACCATTCTGCTGTCAAAAGATGGCAGGGAGATTCCTGTTGCCGACAGCGGAGCTCCCATCCGCAGCGACGAAAACGATATTCTGGGTGTTGTCCTGGTCTTCAGGGATCAGACCAATGAAAGAAATTTTCAAAGGGAGATTCAAATACGGGAGATGAAAATCAGGGAATCACAACTGCTGCTGAAAGAAATTCTTGACACAATTCCCGTGCGGGTTTTCTGGAAAGACAGAAATTCGGTTTATCTGGGCTGCAACAAACCTTTTGCCACCGACGCCGGACTGGAAAAACCGGAAAACCTGATCGGCAAAACCGATTTCGACATGGGCTGGGTGCAACAGGCCGAGCTTTACCGCCGCGACGACAAAGAGGTAATAGAAAGCGGAATCCCTAAACTTCAGTACGAAGAACCTCAGACTACCCCTGATGGAGGTACCATCTGGCTAAAAACCAGTAAAATACCCTTGCGGAATACAGCAAACGAAATCATCGGAGTACTGGGCACATACGAGGACATTACGGAACGGAAAAAAACCGAACTGGCCTTGCAGCAGTCAGAGAGCAACTTCCGACACACCCTGGATGAATCGCCCTTTGGCATCCGGATTGTTTCCTCTGACGGAACAACAAAGTATGTCAACCAGGAATTTTTAAACGTATTTGGGTTCGGGTCCTTTAATGAATACCTGGATACCCCGATCAAAAGCTATTACACGGAAAAATCCCTTCTGGAACATGAACAGCGAAAACTGGCAAGGAAATCCAACCAATACGCTCAGGAAGAGTATGAAGTGGAAATTATCCGTAAAGACGGGAAACCGCGCATCCTGCAGGTGTACCGCAAAGGAGTTTTCTGGGACGGTTCTTTGCATGAACTGGTCATCTACCAGGACATAACCTCCAGAAAGCAGGCCGAGGAAAAACTCCGCCTGCTGGGAACATCCGTCGAACAAAGCCCGGTTTGCATATTCATTGCCAACCGGTATGGAAGAATCGAATATGTCAATCCGGCATTTTCATTAATCACCGGGTATTCCCGCGAAGAAGTACTCGGAATGAATCCGCGGATTCTGAAGTCTGGGTACCATGATAAATCATTCTATAAAAACTTATGGGACACCATTTTATCAGGGAAAGACTGGGTGGGCGAATTTTATAACAAGAAAAAGAACGGCCAGCTATACTGGGAAAGTACCATTATTTCGCCCGTTGCCGACGAAAGCGGAACCATTACGCATTTCGTGGCCATCAAGGAAGATATAACCACTCAAAAGAAAATAACCGAAGAACTTATCCGGGCCAAAGAAAAGGCCGAAGAAAGCGACCGGCTGAAATCCGCCTTTCTGGCGAACCTTTCGCACGAAATCCGTACCCCGATGAATGCCATCATGGGCTTCAGTCAGTTGCTGGAAGGAGAATCCTATAGCCAGGAAAAGAAACATGAGTTTGTGGAAATTATCCAGAAAAGCGGGCAGTATCTGCTGTCGGTAATTGACGACATCATTGAAATCTCACGGATTGAAACCCGGCAGATTACACCTGCCCTTACCAGGGTGGATATTAACCAGCTGATGCACTCACTCCATAAAAGATTACAGATTACCATCCCCGAAGAAAAAGACATCAGGCTGGTATGCGAATCAGACGACCCGGAAAAAAATGTCTTCATTGAAACCGACGAGGTTAAACTCCAGCAGATACTGACAAATCTCATATCCAACGGAATCAAATATACCGAAGAGGGATACGTGAAATTCGGTTACCGCATTGAAGAAAACAAGGGAATAGAGTTTTATGTCGAAGATACCGGCATCGGCATCGACCCGAAATACCACAACAGAATCTTTGACCGTTTCGGCCGGGTGGAAGGAGATGTGGCGGTACGCAAAGGAGGTCTCGGCCTGGGACTGGCCATTGCAAAAGCCTATACCGAACTGCTGGGAGGGACAATCCGCGTTGAATCGGAACCAGAAAAAGGCTCTATGTTTACCGTTTTCTTACCCTGCAAAATACATTCCGAAAGCATCAGGAAAGAACCAGGCAAACATCTTTCTCAATCAGCAGGTGAAATACAGTTGAAAATTCTTATTGCAGAAGACGATGATATTAATTTCTTCTATCTGCGGGAATTATTTACCCCGGAAAGGTTTACTGTTCTTCGCGCTTCCACAGGCAGGGAAGCCGTGGATATATGCCTGCAAAACAACGATATTGACCTGGTGCTGATGGATATTAAAATGCCCGGAATGAGCGGGACCGAAGCGCTGAAGGAAATCAGAAAAAAATGCCCTTCCCTGCCGGTAATTGCGCAAACCGCCTACGCTATGTCGGGCGATGAGCAGCGCATCCTTGCAGAAGGTTTCGATGGGTACATTGCGAAACCCTTAACTTATGATCACCTTATGGGAACAATTGAAACGGTACTTAAAAAGAAAAACCTGCTGTGAGTGTGGATGAGACAACCTGCTCAAAGACAAATCGTATACCGGCCGCAAAAAGAACGCCAAGCCCTGCTTTTCTTATTCTGGCCTTTGTAATCATCCTGCCTTCCTGCCATCCCGGATTTAACCCCAATCACCCGGGAGCAGGGGTATCAATAGAACTGGCGCGGTACCGCCAATCGGATCTCCGGAACCTGCAGTATGACCTTTCTTTCGAAGTACCGGAGAAATTGTCCGAACCGGTTAAAGGATTTCTTTCGCTCCGCTTCATGCGAAACCGCTTATCGGACCCTTTGGTACTGGATTTCAGAGAAGACAGCCCGCGCATTCTTTCCGTCAGGCTGAACGGAAAATCCGCCCGTTTTGCTTTCAGGGATGAGCATCTGATAATTTTCCCCGGAAATTTCAATGCCTCTGCCAACAGGCTGGATGTTGAATTTTTCGCCGGCGATTTGTCGCTGAACCGGAATGATGACTACCTCTATACTCTTCTGGTTCCCGACAGGGCGCGTACAGTGTTCCCCTGCATTGACCAGCCCGGACTGAAAGCCGTTTTCCGGTTGAAGCTCAGTATTCCCAGCCAATGGAAGGCTGTTGCGAACAGTCCACTGGCCTCGCAGGACACATTGCATACCGGCCGCACCGTGTTGCTCTTTCAGGAAACCCCGCCCCTGCCGGTTTACCTGTTTGCCTTTGCAGCCGGCCGGTTCGACACCATTTCGTTTCACGGCGCAAAACATCCGATCGTCCTTTACCATCGTGAAAACGATGCACAGAAAGTCAGAAACAATGCCCCTGAAATTCTCCGCCTCGCTGATTCTTCCCTTCATTTCATGGAACAGTATACCGGAATTGCCTACCCTTTCCCCAAATACGATCTGGTGGTTATTCCTTCCTTTCAATACGGAGGAATGGAACATCCGGGATGCATTTTCCTGAATGCCGGCCGCATCTTTCTTCCCGAAAATCCTTCCCCCGACGACCTGCTGGCAAGGGCCGGTCTGATAGCGCATGAAACTGCCCACATCTGGTTCGGCGATTATGTTACCATGCCCTGGTTCGACGAAGTATGGATGAAGGAAGTATTCGCAGGTTTTATGGCCGATAAAATTACCGGGCAGTTGTTCCCTCAGGTTGATTTTCGGCTTCGCTTTCTCCTGGCCCATTATCCTCCTTCCTATGATATTGACCGCACACCGGGAACCAACCCGGTAATGCAGAAACTCGACAATCTGAATAAGGCCGGATCACTCTACGGAAACATTATCTACCATAAAGCACCCATAGCAATTATGCAACTGGAACGACTGGCCGGAGAAGAAGTGTTTCAGCAGGCCCTGCAAAAGTACCTTTCGGAACATCCCTATGGTACTGCCGGATGGAAAGACCTTGCCGTGCATCTTCCTTCTCTTCGGAAAATTTCCATAAACGATTGGACCAACGCATGGCTCTATGGTTCCGGAGTTCCTGAAATTGCCTTTCAAACAGAAGGAGATACAGAGAAACTCATTGTAAACCTGAGCCACCGAAAAACCGGCCGAAACGGCCCTGTACTGCCCCAGTTTCTTAAAGTGGCCTGGATCAGCAGAGGAAAAACCATTGCCTGCGACAGCATCTTTCTTTCCACACCGGCATCAGCACTGGCCTCTTCAGCCTCCTTCGCTTCCCGCTCTGTTCCCCTGCCCAACCCTGACGGAAACACCTACGGCATCATTCTGCCCGACAATAAGGTCATTGACTCCTGTTTTGCCTTCCTGCAACACAGTGATTACCTTCTTCCGGTAACACGTGCTTCGCTCTGGATTATGCTGTACGAAAACCTCCTGGCAGGATCCATTCATCCGGAAACTTTCCTCGGGAACCTTCTCACCGCCCTGCCGGCTGAAAAAGAACCCCTTCTTTCAGCACAGCTTCAGAAATATCTCACACGGGTTTACTGGCAGATGCTCCCTTCCGCCGTGCGGAAAAAATACAACCACCCGGTCGAAAATCTGCTGTGGAATGAGATACAGGGTGCAGACAAAAGCAATAAAAGGACCTGCTTTTTTTCCTGGCTTTCGGTGATGGAATCAGATGAAGCAATGAATATCTGCCGGCAGTTGCTCGAAGGCTATCCTGCCATACCGGGATTTTTTCCGGATGAAAAAGACAAAAACCGTATAGCCCTGGAACTGGCCCTGCGCGATACAATACACTGGAAATCCATCCTGCTGAAAAGAATCGGGGAATGCAGTAATCCGGATGAAAAGGCACGCATGCAGTTCCTTCTTCCGTCCCTTTCGCCAGAAATTGCAGAACGCGACAGTTTCTTTGCCTCCCTGAGCGATCCCCGGAACAGGGAACATGAACCCTGGGTACTGTCGGCCCTTTCCTGTCTGCACCACACCCTGCGTCAAGACGCTTCAGTAAGGTACCTGCGCACCAGCCTTGAAATGCTGGAAGAAATCAGGAACACAGGCGACATTTTCTTCCCCGAACGGTGGCTCGAAGCAAGCTTCTCCCTGTACAATTCACCGGAGGTTATTACAACGGTCAATGAATTTTTCAACAGCAACCCGGAGTATCCCTCTGATCTCAAAGCCAAAATTCTCCAGCAAACCGATATGGCATTCCGGGCTGAACGCATCATCAAAAAATACTTCACCGAAAAATCCAATTGATCCGGAAATACCGGAAAACGGGTTTTCAATCCGGCCCTGTAACAGTGTTTCAGCCCTCTAATTCATCGGACAGGATTACAGAAAGAAACCTGTAATTTATGCTGATGAATAAACAAGAATTTATAATGATCCAATTTCAGCCATCGGAACAAAAAAATGAAAAAACCAGGAACCATATTTCTTACATGCGATGTAAACAATTTGAATCGTTACGATTCGGTGGTCAGGAAAATTAGGATTAGCACAGTTTTTCGATATATCGTATAAGGTCAAATACGGTATTTCCTGAAAATGGAGTACTTTTACATCCAAAATCAGTCATAATAAGGCAACGATGTTTCGTACACCTGCCCTTATGCTGTTTCTTGCCACATCTCTGAACCTGCCGGCTCAGAGCAGGCTGAACGATACCGTCACCTACGAACTTCGCCGGCTGAATGAACGGAATCTGCTCCTTCACATCGACACCTTCGGTACCAAAGTGGTGGCCGCCAGCCGGAGTGCCAGAAACATTGACGAATTACCCGTAACCATCTATGTTATATCGCACGAAGAGATTATACGCAGCCATGCCAGCACCCTTGCCGAAGTGCTGAAGTCCATCCCCGGAATCCGTATCTCCCTGGCCGGATCGGGAGAAACAGGGGAAACCTTCCTTCTCCGCGGCCTTACCGGAAACTATTACACCAAGATCCTGGTGAACGGCCAGCCGGTTAAACCTTCGGTGGCAGGAGCCATGCCCATTGGATTCCAGTTGCCGGTGCGACAGGCCGAACGAATCGAAGTGGTTTGCGGCCCTTCAGCTGCCGTGTACGGTGCGGATGCAATTTCAGGCGTAATCAACATCATTACCCGCGAGGCGGAAAAGGGTACCTTCGCTCAGGCCGACCTCGGACTTGGTACCAACGGATTTTCCCAGATGAATTTCAGCATTGGCGGCAAAGCTGGCAGAAACAAAAACCTCCTGCAGTACAGCTTTTACGGCAGTAAAACAGAACTGAACCGGCTGAATATCAAATACCAGGAAGGAGATTTCTACAACCCTCTGTACTATTTCCAGAAAAAACGGGAAAAATTCACCCTCGGCTCAGAGTCGTATAACCCCCTCGACATAACCGACCAAACCCTTTCTGAAAGCGGTACTACCTCTGCTTCCTTTATCCAGACATATTATCCTGCAAGGTATGCCGGCGGCCTTACCTTCCCCGACATGAGCGCAGACCTCTCTACCGGCGCCCATATGATTGGCTTAAACCTGAAATTCAGGGGTGTGGGTATCTCTTACCTCAACATGTACCGCCATACCCACAGTTCCATTGGCAAATCGCCTCTCTTCTTCCGTTACAATGATCCCAATGCCTTCTGGGGCGACTATATTCAGAGCCTGGTAATGAGCTATAACACCCCCGTATCATCCCGTTTCTCCAGCTCCACCAGCCTGAGCCTGCTGCAATACCGGATGGACAACAATTCCAATTTTGCTGTCACGTTTCACCCCACAGCAGAAAAACTTTACCAGTATTCGGCATCCGACGATTACCTGTTTGAAGAGGTGCTTACTTTTACTCCGAAAATCAATCTGGAAATGCTGGGAGGAATCAGCTACCAGCTTTCGAGCAATCTGCCCCGCACCAATTATCTCCTCCACCCCTTCAACGCAGCCCGATACAAACCCTATGGCGAAACCAGTTTCCCGACCGATTCCCTGATGGGAGATTTCGGCTTCAATCCCTTCTTCTTCCACAATTGGTCGGCCTTCAGCCAGATTTACTGGGTGGTGAGAGGGTTCCGGCTGATGGGCGGACTGCGATACGATATCAACAGCTTTTACGGCAACAGCCTGAATCCCCGTATAGCTGCCATGGTAAACCCTGACGAAAAAACCACCATCCGGATGTCGGTTGGCACGGCCTTTAAAGCCCCGCCTTCCTCCGTTTCCTTTGAATCGCTCGCTTTTCGTACCGGCCTCAATAACGACAGCGTTAAATACCTTATCCTTCCGAACAAAAACCTTAAGCCCGAACGTTTTCTGGCTTCAGAACTCAGCCTGCAACGGAAAATCAGAAAGAACCTTACCCTTTCGGGAAATTTCTACTTCTACCAGGTGCAGAACATGATCAATTTCAATACCTCCATACCGGTGAACCGAAGCCGGTACCCCCTGTCGGTCAACGATTCGGCTTCAACAAAGATGAATGAAAATGATGCACTGAGCCGTCTGTACGGATTCCAGACCACCCTGCAATGGACCAACATTGTTCGTTCCATTGGGCTATCGGGCGAACTTACCCTTACTTTCAACGCCGACCGGAGCAAAAACCTGCCCAATGTATCCGATATCGTCGGCAATTTCAAACTGATGCCCCGTCATTTCGGCCAGTTGTGCCTTACAGCCACCCCCGCAAAGAACCTTTACCTGCGGATGGAAAGTACCTGGATGACTAAATGGATGCGCATCCTCATCCCGTTCGAAGGTTTGTACAAAAACCTCTTTCGAAACGTAGACGGTTACTATACAATGGATTTTACGGCCGATTACCGTTTTGGCGTCAACCTGCGGGGATATGTCAGCATCATGAATGTGTTTGATGAAAAATACGGAATGCCGGTTACATCGGGTTCTGATATGGACCTGGTTTCGGTTCCCCAACCCGGAAGAAATTTCCGTTTTGGATTTACATACACCCTGAATTAAGAGGCTGGCATGAGATGTTTCAGGCATATTGCTTTTTTTACCCTGCTGATGGGAATTCTTTCCGAACCAGGATGGTCTTCTGCCATGTTTTCCGGTTTCCCCCAGCAGGAAAGCGATTCCCTCAAGGCGGTTTTAGCCTACCGGCAGGCCTTTCAGCTCATGGATTCAGGACAGATTGACAAAGCCCGGAATGAAGCCGAAAAAATCCTTTTTATTGGCGAGGATGCACATAATCCGGAACTGCTGGCCGCCACCTACACTCTGCTGGCGCGAATAGCCGAAGCCCAGAAAAATTCCACTGATTACCTGTACTATCTTCTCAGAGCCTTATCGGCCTATGAAAAGCTCGGCATGAACGAAAAAGCAGCCGAACTATCCGAACTGGCCGGCGACTATTATTACCGGAAAAACGTTTTTTCCAAAGCCCTCGAGTATTACCAGCGGGCCCTGGCGCTCAGAAGCAGCCTCCCTCCGGGCCGGCCGGCCTTCATTCTCCGCGAAAAAACCGGCTCGTGCTATCTCAGAAGCAATCAGACAACGGAAGCAAAAAATGTAATGCTCTCCCTGCTGAACGATTACCGAAATACAGCTGATTCCATTTCCGTGCTCCGCGTTCTTGCCCAGCTTTCTTCTCTCGCAGTTTCCGAAAAAAATTTCGTGGAGGCAGGCAGTTACGACCGGCAGATGTTGACCCTATGTTCAGCTCAGCGCGACTCTTCGGCCATGGTTGTTGTATTAAACAATATGGCCTACAATTGCGTTCTGAATCAAAAATACAATGAGGCGGCCGACCTTTTCCGGCAATCCCTGCAACTGGCATCCACATACCGGAAACAGGACGTGCCGGCCATAGTTACCAACCTGGCTGTATGCTACCAGAATGTGCGCAATTATGCAACCGCCATTGCCCTGCTGAACCAGGCAATGGAAACTCCTGCCGTAAAGAAAAACACAGGCGCAAAAGCCCTTCTGGAAAATGTGCTTGCCACAACCTATTTCTACAAGAACGATCTATACAATGCCGGCGAAATTAGCAGGCTTTCCATTGAAGACGCCAGAGAAGCCAACGATATGGATCTGCTGCAGAAATGCTATTATACCTATTCACAGATCCTCAAAGCCGGTAACGATTATATTGCAGCTCTTGACTATTATGAAAAGCACCTGGCACTGAAAGACTCCCTCGACCTCCATGCTGAAGTGAAGCGGCAAAAGGAAGAGCAGTTCCTCATGGAAGCAGACCGCACCGATAAAGACATCTGGCTGAGAATTTCGAATGAAGACCGGCAGGACCTTGAATTGCGGCAAATGCACCTGGAGGCAGAGAAACGGCAAAAAGAACTGGAACTTCTCAAAAAGGAACGGGAACTGGAAACCTCAGAAAAACAACGAATTCTGCAGGCAATGGTCCTGAACCAGCAGCGCCATGAGGCCGAACTGCGCGAACGGGAAATGAAAGCCCTCCAGCAGGAAAAAGCCATTCAGGAACTGCGCCTGCAGCAGCAGGAAGCTGACAAAAAGAGGCAGGAACAGGAAATCAGAATTCTTCAGGTTGAAAAGGAAAAACAGGCCCTGGCAAAAAAAAGAGCCATCGGAATGACCGTTCTTTCGGCCATAATTGCCATTTCCATCCTGGCCGGACTGATTGTGATGCGCAGAAAAAACCTTACCCTCGCCTGGCAAAAGAAACAAATTGAAGAAAAGAACGAGGAACTGGAACAGATGAACCAGGAGATTCTGGCACAGACCGACCAGATTGTCAAGCAGAAACAGATCATCGAAGAAAAAAACAAGGCCATCACCGACAGCATCGTCTATGCACGGCATATCCAGACGGCGGTTCTTCCTTCTGAAGAGGAAATCATCCGGTTTTTCTCCGAAGGCTTTGTTTTGTTCCTGCCAAGGGATATTGTGAGCGGTGATTTCTTCTGGGGCATCCGCCGCGGACATTCGGTTGTGATTGCAGCGGCCGACTGCACAGGACACGGAGTACCAGGCGCCTTCATGAGCATGATGGGGCTCACCTTTCTCTACAACATTGTGGGGGCCATGCCCGAACTGAACGCGGCAGAAATCCTCAACCAGTTGCGATCCAACGTAATCCGGGCTCTCCATCATAAGGGCAAAACGGAAGAAACCCGCGACGGCATGGACATCTCTCTGTGCATCATCAACCCCCTGAACAACACCCTTCAGTATGCCGGGGCCAATAACCCTGTTTACATTGTCCGCAACGGAAATCTCACCATCCTTAAGCCTGATAAAATGCCTATCGGTATGCACTTCGACAATACCATCCCCTTTACCAACCAAACCGTGGAAATCGGCGAAAACGACAGAGTGTATATGTTCTCCGACGGTTACGCCGACCAGTTCGGAGGTCCCAATAACAAGAAGTTTAAATACTCCTCCCTGCAGAAACTCTTACTGCAGATTCATGCTCTCCCCATGCAGGAGCAAAGCAAAATCCTCCTCGACAATTTCAACAGCTGGAAGGGAGACAATGCACAGATTGACGATATCCTGATTATCGGATTCAGAGCCTGAACCGCTTCAGGCTTTTCACTGCCATGGCCGGATCATCTGTCATTAGCGCATCAGCTCCGCATTGCACCACATGCTCTGTCTGCTCAGGTGTGTTCACATCCCACACATTCACAGCTAATCCGTGTAAGTGTGCCCGGTAAACAATATCAGGGTTCACAAAATCAAAAGGGAATAGAAAACCCGGTAACCCGTATTGCCTGGCCTGACGAATGGCATGTTCTATTGCTTTAATATTCTGGCCCGAATTTTTCAGACTGTCAAAAACCTCATCATTTTCGTAGAACATGGTAAGAAAGGCTTCCTTATTCCGGATATCTTCTGTACAGGCGGGTACCAGACCGGTAATAACCACTGAATCTTCCATTCCCATCTCAAGGGTAATTCTGGCTAATGCAGGCACAGCACGGGCATCTTTAAGGTCAATATTGACCATAACCTTCCCTTTACATAATTCATATACCTCCTGAAGTAAGGGAACCTTTTCACCCTTATATTTCAGCGATTTCCAACTGCCGGCATCCAGCTGGCGGATATACTCATAATCGAGTTCCTTCACATTTCCTGTACCATTAGTGGTTCTGTCAACTGAATCGTCATGCATCACCACCAATTTGCCATCACGCGAACAATGCAAATCCAGCTCAATACGATCAACCCCAATCGCAATAGCCTCTGAAAAAGAAGCTATGGTATTTTCCGGGGCATTGGCAGAATTTCCCCGGTGAGCTTCTATTAATATGTGCCGCCGCATATAGGGATTTTTCTCAGCTACCGGATGAAAATACAATGCCGGAGCCAGGGATAATGCAGATGCAAAAAATTTTCGTCTTTCCATTGTCAATAATTTTTTATTGTGAAAATGAACTGTAAGCAAAAGAAACCTTAATCACCCGGGTTGCATTGCAATGCCGGCATCCGAATTCCAGCAAATCCTTCCGGCCCGCATGGCAAGTAATCCCTGAAACGCTAATTGAGCTAAAAGAACCGTACCCTAAGGTTTTTGTCTGCCCCTATGAACCAGTTCGTTACAAAAAATTCTTCATCTGGTTTAACTTTCATGGAAATTGATTCGCCGGGGTGGAATACGACCGATTTACCCGGGACTGAAAGCGAAGAAAGCTCAAAAGTGAAATCACTCATATTCTTAAGGGTAAGTGCCGTTTCCCCTTTGATAGTCTTGCCAGGTTTATCAACTATAACAGATTTTCTGAAGAGTTCTTGAAGATAAACTTCCTTTCCTGCCACGTACTTGGCGAACCATGCAACTGTGCGGCCTGCAAATAAAGCTTCCCGGATATTTTCTGAGGCCGTATCTTTTGAAAAAACAAGCGTCATAGGCCTGTGCCATTGCTCCATCGAATAGTAATGGGATGTAAAATCGTGTATGTCTGAATTACCAAGAATGGTAAGGTTGTTTTCCAAACACCAGTGAAGTGCAATCGGGTACCATTCTTTTTCATTAAAAACTTCGATGCCCGAAATAACGTGTTTTTTTATCAGGTCTTTGTGCATGGAAAACATAATGCAACTGTCAGGTTGTTGTGCTGTCCAGCACGGGTGGTTCCAGAAAATAAATGCTCCCTGATTTTTGGCTTCCATGATGGCTCCCATCGGGTCAGGAACATTGATTTTATCGATATTTTTCACGAAAAGCACATTGAGGTGTCCAGGAGGCATATCTCGGGTAATTTCTGCCCCCCGGATCAGCACAATACCCAATTCTTTTGCTTTTTGATAAGCAATTTCATAAGAACTGTTGAAAGATCCTCCTACGAAGGGTTTATGGGGAGTATACTCAATATGGTCTGTGATAGCTATCGCGTCCAATCCTTCTTCCCATGCCTCCTCAATCCGAACGTCGGGCCATACAATACCATCAGAAAACACAGTGTGCATATGAAAATCGCACTTAAGGGTCTTGTATCCGTCCAGATCAGGTATTCGTATTGTATTCCTGAAATGTTTTTTCTCCAGCTCAGGTACCTGAATATTCGCTATCTGCGCTATACCAGTTACGGCAATAAGATACAGCAACGTAATGAAACTAATCCGTTTTTTCATAATTGATGTATTTTAAAAAAATTTTTTACTCCTTTGGGTAGTAAAACCCGGTGAAAGCATACGCCAACACCGGGTTACCCTAACCTAACCAAAACTAACCTAAACCAAACATGAAGTATGAGAAATTCATCTAATTATTTTTTAACCACCATGGTATTTCTCTTGTATTATCCCTGCCTTCTCCGAACTGGCGGGTAATAGCAGCAGCAACATTTTCTGAATTATACTGGTATTCTCCTTCAGGATACATGAAGCGGGTGGGAGGAGTCTGCCCCGGCAGTGAGGCAAATGAGGGATATCCGGTCCGAAGATGTTCAAAATACATTCTCCAGCCGCCCTGAAGGAAAGAGAATAAATATTTCTGGGTAATGATCCGTTCAATTTTTTCTTCATTTGTCAGTGAACCGCTAAACTCTACAAGAGGCTCCTGCAGGTATTCTTCTGCGGCCTGTTCGGTAAAATATGATTCGTATCCTTTTGCATAGGCATTGTAAAACTGGAATGAGGCCTTCACTCCGTTTTCATATAGCTCAGCTGCATCCGTGCCGGTTATCCAGCCTCGTATGCGGGCTTCTGCCAGAATAAACTGCAACTCCGAATAGCCAAGCAAAATGTGAGGTTCACAAACAGGATCAGTGGTATATCGCAAATTAACCTTTGAAACGTTGCCTGCAATAGCCTTCAGATTAACCTCATTATACGGGGCAATGGGATTACCTCCGTCATAGCCGGTAAAATCGTCAATGGGTAGACCAGCCTCCTTGGCATTCTTTGTCTGAGCGGCATAAATAAACAACCTTGGATCTTTCCGGTCTTGTAATCGCCTCACAAAGGTGGAATCCATGTAGCGGTTAGAACCATAGCTGCTGTTATTGAATTCGGTGTACCGGTTGCCGACCTGATTGATAAATACCAGCTTTGCATCATCGTTAACCGATTCCATAAGTGGACCACTAGAAACAATGGAGGCAAACCGGCTTTTAATGTTAAGATCGGGTTCATTTTCTTTCTTTGATAAAGTTAGAAGAACCCTCAGACGGAATGCATTTATGAGTTTCTTCCACTTCAGCGGATCTCCATGATAAATGATATCACCGGGAATCAGATCATCGGTAATGATATTGTTTGCCTCTTCAAGTTCAGTTAGAATACCCTTAAAAACCTCTTTTTGCTGGTCATAAACAGGTGTATATACCTTATCAAACTCCCCTTTCAAAGCTTCGCTGTATGGTACATCACCGAAAGTGAGCGTGAGATTATAAAAATACCATGCCCTGAAGAATTTGGCCAGAGCTTGATAGTTCACAGCCTCTATTCTCTTGGCCTCTTGTTCCATTTTGGTAACATTCCTCAGTTCATTGTAGGCTGAGAAATCACCTCTGTCCCAGGTATAAAATTGCATGGGATGTTCCATATCAGACTGAACGATCATACGTGAGGCAAACAAAGGATCTGCCCCTTCCACCTGAAATGCATTCCACTCAATCGTGGTAAGCAGGTACTGCGGATGGGTTTCCGATACATTGTTTGGGTTGATGTTTATCTCTTCAAGCTTCTGGCAGGAGAAGGCACCGGCCATTAAGAACGCACCAATTATGAATATTTTTTTCATATGCATGTTTTTTTCAATTAATCAAAATGTTAGTTTGGCAGAGAGGCCAATATACCGGGCTGAAGGATCCTGAAGATTATTATCATCCCCAAAATCTGGATCAACCAGCATGGCCTTTTTAATAATGAACACATTGTAACTATAGAGCGAAAGTTCTGTTCGCTTAAGCCCTTTGATTTTCAGAACATCAGACATATCATAGGTAAGGGAGATACGCCGTAACTTAAGGAAACTGCGATCGAGCACATTGGCAAAATATTCGCTTTCTTTTTCAGTAACTTTTGCCTGATACGGATATATCTGACACCAGCTCTGCCAGCTCACCTTTGTAGTATTTTCTTTATACTGCCGGGTATCGGAAATAATTTTCCCATCGGTATCCCTTACCAGTTCACCACTCACTACATTTACCCCATCAGGAACATATACCGGCTCGCCGGCTGCATACTCCTGGTCTCTGTATTTTACTGAGTTTGGATGCTTGCCACCCCACCACAGCTTTTCTACCGTGCGTGACCAGAATACACCTCCCCAGGCTCCGTCAAAATTGATATCGACTGACAGATTTTTATAACGGAAATTATTAATGAATCCGAATCGCCAGTTCGGGTCAAGATGACCAAGCATCTGCGGGTAGGGATCTTTTATGGGCAAACCGGTGCTTTCATTGATAATTACCCGGCCATCGGCACTTTTCATCCAACCTATAGCGTAATAATTATCAACCCGCTCATTTAAGGAATAGTTGCCATATTTCTTAGCACCGCCATAAATTTCCGTCAGTTTCTTTACCCTTGTATCCCAGTTCAGCGTTGATTGCCATGAAAAATTGGTAGTACGCACCGGCATTGCCCCAAGAGAAATTTCAAGGCCTGTGGTAGTATATTCATTTCCGTTAACCTTCCTGCTACCAAATCCCGAAGCTGAAGAAACCGGCAGGTCAAGGATCTGATTCAAATCAACCACGTTAAAATAGGCCAGATCAAAATGAAATCTGTTTTTGAGAAATGAGGCAGAAAGCCCTGTTTCGAACGAAATGGATTTTTCAGGAGCAATATCATAATTAACCAGACTACCCGGATAACTCAGCATGGTTAACCCTTCGTAAGTGCCAACATTGGCGTAATAAGAGGAAATCTGATACGGACTCAGATCATTGGCAACAGAAGCCCAGGAACCAAACACTTTTAGCATGTCAATGGCCTCGGGCATTTTCACCAGATTAGAAACAAGAACACTGGCTGAAAAAGAAGGATAAAAATAAGAGTTATTGGCCTTGGGCAAGGTCGACGACCAGTCGTTACGGGCAGCAAATGTTAGAAACAAAGCATCCATAAAATCAAGATCAACTGTACTATATACGCTGCGAATGGCTTTTTCCTGAAGATAGGTTGATGCCTTAACAGCACCCTTTGAATTGTTCAGACTGTAAACCCAGGGAACTATTAAACCGTCAGTAGCATTATATTCCTGACTATACTTCTGGTACATAGTTGCACCACCGGCATTGACGGTTATATTGAGAAAACTGGATACCGGCTGCCTGTAAGTAAGCAAAATGTCATTGTCAGTAGTCAGCCAATGCGAATTCCATGATTTATAATCACCATCGCGCGGGTCACCATAATTCAGATACGACTTCGGACTTGCCCTGTCTTCAAAAAGTCCGGTAATAACAGCTGATGAACGAGCCTGAAGACTTAAATTCTTTGTAATGTCATACTTCAGCTTTATCTGTCCGTTCAGCTTATCCTCATCATACTTTTGACTTAACTCATAGGCAGCAAAATAGACATTGTTGTACCAGGCATAATTAAAATTCGCCTGACGATATCCTTCCTGGCCCGGAACGTATAAATGACGCTTGAGATCCTTTCCGTTAACATCATCCCCCATCCATATAAGTATGGTGTACATGTGGTTTCTGGGACCATAACCATACCGCGGATAATTTGGCGAATACACCTTATTGTACGACAGCTTTCCGTCGAAGGTCAGACTGTTGGATATTTTGACAGTCGAATTATAACTCAATCCGCCCAGATGCAGAAAAGAATTGGGAACCTGTCCGTCTTGTTTGGTATAGCTCGCAGAAAAACGCTGTGCAACTTTTTCTCCTTTAGAACTTAAAGAGAAATCTGTAGTTGATACCAACCCCGTTTCCAGAAAATCCTTTAAGTTATTATGGTATTCCCATGGTATCGGCACTCTTGAATATCTCGACTTGTCATCGTACTTGGTTCCGAAAACATCACCCCACCAGGGAATCACTTCACCTGTTACATTGTCTTTAATCGGACTGTTCCACTGTGCTATTTCTTTCCCTTTTTCAAATTTTGGCCCCCAAATCATATCGCCATCATTCACTCCTCCATCCTGTCCATCCCAGAATTCATACTGCCCGTTGGATCCGTTTCCGTATTGTGTCTGGGTCTTGGGCCATACCGTAAAACCGGCAGTTACCATGGTGTTGTTTGCCAGAACAACTTCAAGCCCTTCTTTCCCTGCTTTTTTCGTTGTAATAAGAATAGCCCCGTTGCGCCCCCGTGAACCATATAAAGCCGAAGCAGTAGTTCCTTTTAACACGGTAACATTCTCAATATCGCTCGATGTAAGATCAAAAAAATTCGTACTTACCGGAATATCATCAACCACAATCAGCGGAGTTTTTCCCCTGAGAACCAGCGTGGGGCTTTGAAATATACCGGTAGGATTATTAACTGTTAATCCACTCACCTGCCCGCTAAATAAATTGGCCACATTCAAAGCATTTACCCTGCTGAGTTGTTCTCCGGAAAAATCCTGCACCGAATATCCTACTGATTTTTTTGCCTGTGTAATACCCAATGCAGTTATTACAACTTCATCCAGGCCTACTGTCTTTTCTGATAACTGTACATCAATTACAGTATTTATCCCTACCGGAATTTCCTGTACCGCAAATCCCACATAAGAAAAAACCAGCACAGCAGAAGAACTTGTGAGATTGATCGAATAGGCACCTTCCATGTCGGAAATAGTTCCATTGGTAGTACCTTTTTCTACAATATTCACTCCGGGCAAAGGTTCTCCGCGCGTATCAGTGACCTTCCCTGTCACTTTTAACGGCTGTGCCCACGCTAATGAAGAAATTTGCAGCAACAATAAGGATAACACGAGAATTTTTTTCATAAACAAAGTTGTTTTAGGGTTTAACTATCAGATTATTATTACTCTTTTGAAAATTTCAACAATCATGGCTGAGTTTTCTGCCCGTAAAAGTTCTTTCTCCAAACCTTTCGTATCTTCATTCAGCAACAAAATGGCCAGTTCTATGAACTTGCTCATCTCAGCGCTTGCTGCTTCCGGCAGAATATTGTTTTTCTTGACAAGATTCTTGTAGTACCGCTCCATTTTATATATGCTATGGTAAATTACCGGCTTACGGTATACTATCTTCTCACTGAATGATCCGGGGGCCGGTTCTGTTCGTATTGCATATTCTTTTTCAAACACATGCATGCGAATAGCTACCTCTCTTCCCAGAAAGTGATTCCGTACTTCCGATACATTAACTTTCCCTAAGTCCTCCTGAAGCTGAGCATACGCATATTTCAGGCGGAATTCAAACAGGGGAGTTGAAAGGGGTTTGCCAATACCTTCTGCCTGAACGCTTTGATTGCTTGCCAATTGCTGACCTGCCACAGAAGCATGAAGAATCAGAAATGTGTAAAAAATAATGAAGTCTTTGCGGCTCATATTTCGCTTTTTTAATCAGCACAAAACTATGGCCGCCTTATTTGCAGTTTATTATGTGAAATTTATTTTTGGATGTTTTAATCTTTTAAATAGCATTAAAAACACCTTTACCTAATCCAAAGAAAAATGAAACAAAATGTTAATCCTAATAAGATCAATAACATTAGTTCATACACTATAAAAAAAGTTTAACATAAATCAGCAATTGATCAGCGAAGTATTTTAAGCCCGGATTGCGCATCAGGAGCGAAAGCGAACTGATGCGCAGTGGGTCAGCCTTTAACGCTGGCATCCGGGCAAACCCCGCTGAAACGAAGTGAAAGCGGCCCTTGCGGCACATTGCTCAGTTTTTTTAAGAGCAATGTAGATTTAGAAAGGTTTAACTGAAACTCAGGATGTAAAATCCGGCCTGACGATAATTAGCACAAGGGATATTATGAATTATCCCAAGTACTTCGCAATATCCAGAAGGCAAGGTGATAAAAGAGTTATTTGAGGAGGCTATCACAACTTTTGTTCTGGAAAATAGTAACATCTCTGTGCATGATTGCGTTTCAATCCTGCTGCCCTGTCAGGGTAGATAAAATAAAAATTACCTTGATCGTATTTCCCTTCGCATAAAGGAAACATACGACAGGGCAAAGCACAGAACCGTGGCGGCTATCAGTCCGGTTACCTGCGGCCAGACCAGCAGAAGGCTCTGGCCCAGGGGCAGTGGGCCCGGAATGGTTCCGTAAAGCTGCTCCATGGTCAGCGGCCCCAGACTTCTTACAGAAGGCATGAGAAGGGTGGTGGTCGCCTCACTGAACAACTGGTTGGGCAATAAGCGCATCAGGGTGAGCCTGAGCTTTTCCAGCAGATACATCTTGTAAGAGGCCTCCATCGTCTGGTCGGGACTGAGCGCCTTGATGATGAGGTTCACAATCATCGGATAAAACACCGTAAAAAATAGCCAGACGGCAATACCTGCCAATGCTGCCGTTGCCGGCTGTCGGAAACGCACCGAGAA
Organism: Bacteroidales bacterium; assembly: GCA_012517825.1. Taxonomy (NCBI): domain Bacteria; kingdom Pseudomonadati; phylum Bacteroidota; class Bacteroidia; order Bacteroidales; species Bacteroidales bacterium. The sequence goes on from JAAYUG010000173.1 coordinate 28,987, forward strand.
AAAGATGGACAGGTTGAGCCAGAATGCTACATAAATGATGCTCAGCAAAAGGAAAAAGACGATGCGCAGAAACTCTTCAGCCGTGGGAGGAATTCCGATGGAAATCAGCCCAAAACCGATCACCAGAAAACCCAGGACAAAAAACATCAGGCTGATGACCTGCAGAGCGGCCAGAAATTTGGCATTGATAACATAATCCCTGTGCACGGGCTGAGCCAGCAACCGGCTTAATGTACCCCGGTTCTGTTCGCTGTTGATGGCATCAAACCCAAGGCCTATGCCCAGCAGAGGTCCCAGAAACCCGATGAATACGAAAAAAGGAGGAAGAGTACCGTCGGAAGCAGTAAACAAACGAAGAAAGAAAAAAGCACCTTCCGCATCTTCCGATTTCACGGCTTTCGAAATATTGGCCATTGCCGTGTACATCGACCCTAGGCAGGTGAGAAAAATCAGGGAAACCAGGATAATAAACCGCCAGCTTGAAAAATGATCTGCCATTTCTTTACGCACAATAACGCTGAAAGGATGCCGTCCGCTCTGCTCCCTGTTTCCGCTTTCTGACGGCTGAAACAATGAAATCAGACCCTGTTTTAAGGTCCGAATCCACTCCCTGAACGAAAATGTCAGCTTCCCGGCTTTATCCATTTTTCAGTCCTCCTTCAAAATAGCGGTAATAAATATCATCAAGACCATATTCCCTGCGGCTCAGATGGGTAAGGCCAGCCCCCGCCTGTACCAGCCTTGCTGCTATTTCACGGCTTACGTCGCGGGTACTTTCAATACGGAACAAACCATTCTCAGCCCGTATAGCCGTTATCCCTTCTACATTCTGCAGTACACTGCGCACAAGAGCTTCCGGATCCCCTGCTGAAAGCCCTTTTACTTCAGGCAGAGGATCAACGGCCACTTCGGTCTCATAGGCACTGCCCTCAAACAATTTTTCCGACAGAGACCTGATATCCCCTTCTGCCAGCAGTTTACCACCCACAAATATCCCTACCCTGTCGCACACCTGCTGAACCTGATGCAGAAGATGGGATGAAAACAAAACCGTGATCTTTTCTTCCCGGCTGAGTTCCACAATCAGGTTCAGAAACTCCCGCACACCCGCAGGGTCTATTCCCAGTGTCGGTTCATCCAGGATGATCACTTCGGGACTCTTAATAAGCGCGTCAGCAAGTCCAAGCCGCTGGCGCATTCCCCGCGAATATTTTCCCACCTTCTTTTTTTCTTCACCTTCCAGACCGACTTTTTTAAACAGGCTCATCGCTTTTTCAGTGGCTGCAGTACCGCCGATGCCATTAAGCTTTGCCGTGTAAACAAGATTTTCCGGTCCGGTAAGGTCATCATAGAATCCCACATCTTCGGGCAGATATCCTGCTTTCCGCTTCACTCCGATGGGATCAGTAACCGGATCAATGCCGCAGATTCTCACAGAACCGGAGGTGGGTTCCGTCAGGCCCAGCATCATAAGGATGGTTGTTGACTTACCCGCCCCGTTTGGGCCCAGCAGGCCGAAAATTTCTCCCCGCCGGATGACCAGATTCAAATTGTCAACCGCGGTAAATGACCCGTATTTTTTGGTCAGATTCGTAAGGACAACAATATTTTCTGACACGGCTTATCTCCTCCCATATTTGCGGAACAGATAATATACCCCACTCAGAACACCGGCAATTATCAAAACACCGATCCAGCCCCAGAGCAGAGGCGTCTTTACCGCCATGCGAAACGATGCTTTGGAAGATGCTTCCGGTGTTCTGGCTTCCAGGTTGGTCACATAATCGCCCGGAATCGCCTTCTTGTCGGCTTTGATGGTGGCAAACACCCGTGTTTCTTCACCCGGAGCCAACCGGTCAACCCGCTTCGGATTGTAAACCACTTCCCAGTTGGCCGGTGCAGCGTATTTCAATTCAACATCCCGCAGTTCGGCCGAGCCGGTATTGCGCAAAACCAGTTCGATCTTGCGGTCCTTGCCGGCTGTAACACTGGCACTGAGAAGCCCGGTAGGGGTTGTCAGTTCCATACCATACGTGCCGGTAATCACAACCTCCAGCACGGCTTCATCGGAAGTAGCTCCGGAAACGGCACGCACGGGTATCTTGTACTTGCCGGCCTGCACTTCTGCCGGAGGCTTGATTTCAACGGTAATCTTTTCTGTGCTGTTGGCCTCAACATTTACCGAAGTTACCTGCTTGTAGTTCGATTTGAAACTGACAGTCCAGCCACGGGGAGCATCGGCCATAAGTGCATAGAGCTGTTTGTCAGCAGTGCGGTTTTTCAAATCCAGATTGAAGGTAAAGGTTGAAGAAGCCTGACCTTCCATGTTCGGCTGGTTGGTGGTGAATTCCGTCTTGTACGTTCCCTGCTCGGAAATCACCAGCGCAAGGGGCAGTGTATGAAATCCCCCGGCAACAACCCTGAACCGGTAAGTTCCTTTATTCACTTTCAAAGGCACTTCCACTTTCAGCGAAAGACTTTTCCTTTCCTTCGGAAGTACCGATATCTGCTGTACATTCCAGCTACCCGACTTGAGAATGTAATTCCATCCTCTGGGCATGCCCGAAACGGAAATGTCAACATTCTTTGTCTGGTCGGTATTGTTAATTACATCAATGGAATAATCAACTGTCTCACCCGGGGAAACAGTAATTTTTGTGTAGGGGGTATACAACCGCACCCCTTCATCGGCTCTGGAATCAACAGTGGCAATGAGCAAAACCAAAACTGTTACCAGCAGAAACATCCTGCCGTATTCATGATAATGCATCCTGAAGTGTCTCATGTTGTATTCAGCTTTTTTACCGGAGCAAATTTATATACCTGAAAAATACATTGAAACGCTCCACCGGCTTTTGGGAGCTGTACATAAGCAAAAAACTATAAGTATCTGCCTGTTTTATAATACCTTAACCTGAATTCGTTAAAAATTTTTAAAAAAGCTTAACAACCTTTAACCCGGGTATCATTTCAAAAATAACAGTGCTTTTCGATAGCTTTGCACAGTAATAATAAACTTATGCCCCGCCAACGGCTCGATGTATATCTTGTTGAAAAGGGACTGCAGCCAACCCGTACCCGCGCCCGCTGGGCCATCAGCAGGGGATTTGTGCTGGTAAACGGTAAAGTGGCCGGTAAACCTTCCATGCCGGCCGACGAAACGGATGAAATCATCGTCAGGGAATCATTGCGATACGTCAGCCAGGGAGGATATAAACTGGAAAAAGCCCTGAACGACTTCCGTATGGATCTCAACGGAAAGGTTGTCCTCGACATTGGCTCTTCCACCGGAGGATTTACCGATTGTGCCCTGCAACACGGAGCAAAGATGGTCTTTGCCGTTGACGTTGGCACCGGACAACTGCATGATTCCTTACGCAGCGATACCCGGGTGGTAAGCTATGAAAACTGTGACATAAGAAATCTGGAACCGGCCGCACTCTTTCATCAGAAGGCCGACTGCATCACAGTGGATGTTTCCTTCATTTCGCTGGAACACATTTTTCCCTACTTGTCAGAATTTCTGGATCCTTCCGGTTGCGTCCTTGCCCTTATCAAACCGCAGTTCGAGGCAGGAAAGGAACTTGTGGGGAAAAACGGCATCGTGAAAGATCCGGCAACCCACCGGATGGTTTTGCAGAAAATCCTGTCAGTAAGCGCAAAATACGGCTTTGCCATCAACGGCCTCACCTGGGCACCCGTTGAAATAAACAAAAACATTGAGTACATGGCCCTCTGCGTGCCTGCATTGGAAAAAATGACCGTACCCATTGATCCGGCAACCATTGTTCAGAAAGCGTTTGCCGAAAAAGAAAAACTCAGTATATGAACGGCGAACAACTCCTCCTCCCACCGGGATGCAATCCGCATTGCCCTTCATGCACGCACCGGCACATGCCTGCTCAGGAAAGCCTTAAGCAGAAGGAAGATTTTATCAAAAGGACCCTCCTTCCCTGGAAAGATGCAGTTCAGCCCGTTACCGGGCCTGAGGACCATAACCGGCTGGGATACAGGTATAAAGTAATCCTGCATGCCAGGTACCTTGAAAAAAAATGGTTGTTCGGCATGATGAAACGGGATGAATTCATTCCCGTCATGCAATGCCCTGTGCATGGCGCGGAAGTGAACCAGATTCTTTCCTTTCTCAGTATGGTTTTGCCACCCCCGGAAGAATTTCCTCTGGCCTATTATGTGCAGGCCGGAAAACAGGTTACGCTGATTCTGAAAGGGAAGACGCCGGCCAGAATGGAGTGGTTAAATAATAAGGCGGAGAAAACTTTTGCCGCCAGCCGCATTGAAGGGCTGTGGATTCACTACAATCCGTCGGCCGGACGCAGGTTGTTCGAAAAAACCCCCATGAAATGCGTTTGGGGTTCTCCCTGGTCGTTCGACGAAAAAAACATGCAATACGGCCCCCGGTCGTTTCAGCAATTGATTCCCGAACTTTATCACGCATCCCTCCGGGAAGCATCCTCCTGGCTGAAACCAGACCCTTCATTCGCCGTGATTGATCTGTATTCAGGAACCGGTAATAGCCTTCGGTACTGGACGGAAGCGGGAAGTCCCACCCTGGGAATTGAACTGGCAGGAGAAGCGGTAACCTGTGCCCGGAAAAACGTTCCCGAAGCCGAAATCCTCCGGGGCAAATGCAGTGAAAGAATCCCTCAGGCAGAGGCCTGGGCTGCGGCGCAGAAAACCTCCGGCAAAGAAATCCTTCTCTACGCCAATCCACCCCGCACCGGAATTGAACCCGATGTGCTGGAATCGATCACAGCGACTCTCAGGCCGGTGAGAATAGCTTATCTTTCGTGCAGCCCGGGAACCCTTTCAAAAAACCTGAAAACCCTTTGCGAAAGAGGATATGCCGTGAGAAAAATTGTACCCTTCGATTTCTTCCCGCTCACAAAACATGTTGAATGCCTTGCCCTGCTGGACAGGGCATAACCCTGGATCCGGGCAATTCTATACCTCCGTTCAATACTGACAATATTAAAAGCCGGTAACTAACGGGAATTCTCTTCCACCTTTTTCAGAACATCCTCATAAAGCCTGCGCAAATTCTCAAATTCACCGCTGAGTAATTCGATGGTTTTCGCCTGCTGCTGAATGATCAGCTCAAATTGCTGCAGCACCCTTTCATAAATTTTGCAGGTTTTGCATTCGTCTATCTGCATGTAGGAGACAACTTCCTCATTCACATTTTGTTTATTGCTATCAGGAACAATATAATTTTCTCCCGATTCATCGCTAAAAAGCCAGTGAAGATTAATATGATGCTTTTTTGAGAAATCAATAATCAGTGAATAATCGATACGCTTCCGGTTTTTCCAGTTCGAAAGCACCTGCGGGCTGACACCAAGAACTGCTGCCAGCTGCTGATCGGTTTCCGCATGCAGAACATTCTTCAGTTTTTTCAGAATTAAATCAACATTGTGTTGATTTTGTTTTTGCATATAAACGTTTTGTTTATTACATTTGTTTTAAAACATAAAAAACGTTAGTAAAAGTTAGTGCAAATGTATAATAATCAGAATGAATTACACACCCTGAAGTCTTATCTGAAGTATGGCGATATAAAAAAAATAGCGGCCTTAAGCGGTTTTCACTACGTCACCGTAATAAACATGTTGAAAGGAAAGTACAAAATGCATCCGCTTGTTTTTGAAACACTTAACAAACTGGTGGAAGAACGCAGAAAACATATTGATGACGAACTCAAACATTCCATTTTATGAACTGGGAAAAGAAACCATGGAGGTTCATTGCATCCGGCAACGAGTATTCTGTATTGCGGATGTATCTTATCCACTCCATTAAAATTCTTACGGGAGTTCTTGACGAGAACGCCATTATTGAATCATTGAATGAAACTGACCCGATGATTCTTTTGAACAGAGAAAAAAACCAGGCCATTATGCCCCCTGGAGAGAGGGCGGCTTATTTTCAGAAAGTTCTCAAAATAATCGAAGAAGTATCAAAAACCCGATCCGGTCAATAAAAAAAAAGAAGCTGTCCTTTTGTTTCGCGACAGCTTCTTTCTGAAAAGTGTATGAACTTTTTAAGCCTGATGCTTAATCCGCATCTTATAGAATGACCTGTAAACAAAATACAGGGCAACGAGGAACAGCACCACACCCAGCACCGGAGCAGCGTTCTTGAAGTTCGGGGCAATGGCAATTTCCATGGCAAGCAATCCGAACAGGGTGCTGAATTTGATGATAGGATTCAGCGAAACAGAAGAGGTATCCTTGAACGGATCGCCGACCGTGTCGCCGATCACCGTCGCAGCATGCAGTTCCGTGCCTTTTTCTTTCAGGTCAACTTCAACCACTTTCTTGGCATTGTCCCATGCCCCGCCGGCGTTGGCCATAAACACAGCCTGGAATAACCCGAATACGGCAATGGCAATCAGATAGCTTACGAAGAAATCAACCGAATTGTTGGAAAAAGCCGGTGCCGACATCAAGGCAAAGGCCAGAGCAAAGGAGAAGATGGCAAAGAAAATGTTATACATACCGGTTTGCGCATACCGGGTGCAGATGCGCACAACTTCCTTTGATTTTTCCGTAGCGGCTTTCAGTTCTGCGTTTTCATCCAGAACAATGTTCCGCTTGATGTATTCAACAGCACGGTATGCCCCGGTGGTAACAGCCTGGGTAGAAGCTCCTGTAAACCAGTAAACCACTGCACCTCCGGCAATGAACCCAAGAATTGAGTATGGATTCAGCAGATTCAGCACCGACTCAGGATCAACCCCAAGGGTCTTTTTGATAACAAGAATCAGGGAGAAAATCATGGTAGTTGCTCCTACAACAGCCGTTCCGATCAAAACCGGCTTGGCCGTTGCTTTAAATGTATTTCCGGCACCGTCATTGGCTTCCAGATAGTGTTTCGCCTTTTCAAAATCGGGCTTGAAGCCGAAGTCCTTTTCAATTTCCTTATCCACATTGGGAATGGCTTCGATGAGCGAAAGTTCATAGATTGACTGGGCATTGTCGGTTACAGGGCCGTAACTGTCAACAGCAATAGTAACCGGCCCCATGCCCAGCATGCCGAATGCCACAAGACCAAAAGCAAAAATGGAAGAGTAGATCATCATGTCGGTTGGTATGCTCTGGCTGGCTATATAAGCAATCAGCATGAGGATCAGAAATACCATACCCTGCCAGAAGGCGCTGAAATTCCCCGCTACGAAACCCGAAAGAATATTCAGTGAGGCACCGCCTTCACGCGAAGCCTGAACCACTTCCTGTACATGCTTGGATTTGGGACTGGTAAAAATCTTTGTGAATTCAGGAATCAATGCAGCACCCAGTGTTCCGCAACTGATGATGATGCTCAGAATCCACCAGAGGTTCGGGTTTGCGGCACCTATGGCAGAGGAAGGACCAATAATCAAATGACTGGCAACAAAGGTTACAATAATGGAAAAAAGAGAGGTTATCCAAATCAAATTGGTTAATGGCTGTTCAAAATCAATATCATCCTTACCTCCGAAGCGCACTTTGCTGTAAAAACGGTTCAGCCAGAACGACAGAACCGAAGTGATGATCATAAGGATACGCATGGTGAAAATCCAGGTGAGCAAGGTCATCTGATATTCCACGTTGGCCACGGCAAGAACGATGAAACTGATAAGAGCCACACCGGTTACACCGTATGTTTCAAATCCGTCAGCGGTAGGACCTACGCTGTCGCCTGCATTGTCACCGGTGCAATCAGCAATAACGCCGGGATTTCTCGGATCGTCTTCCTTGATTTTGAAAACAACCTTCATAAGGTCAGAACCAACATCAGCAATTTTGGTAAAAATACCTCCGGCAATACGAAGAGCCGAAGCACCAAGGGATTCACCAATGGCAAAACCTACAAAACATGCACCGGCCAGTTCCCGGGGAATGAAGAGCAGAATGATCAGCATCATAATCAGCTCGACCGAAACCAGCAGTACCCCGATGCTCATCCCTGCATCAAGAGGAATGTTCAGAAGTTTCAGGGGCTTGCGTTCCAGCGAAGCAAAAGCCATACGGCTGTTGGCCAGTGTGTTCATGCGGATGCCAAACCAGGCTACCCCGTATGATCCTGATATCCCGATGACTGTCCACAGCAGGATCAGCAGTACCCCACCTATGCCTGTATGGTTCAGAAAACCAAAATAAAAGGCAATGATCACGCCAATGATCAGAAACAGGATCAACAGAAAACGCCCCTGCTGAAGCAGATAAGTTTTGCACGTCTCAAAAATAACCTGCGAAACTTCCAGCATCGAGCGATGCGCTTTGATCTTTTTAACTTTCAGAAACTGATAAAGCCCGAAAATTCCACCTAACAAACACACCAGAAGCCCTGCCAAAAGCAGATGATTCTGGGATGTGCTCAGGGTGGGTATTTTCAGATCAGCTTCGCTTGCCATCGCCGTTAGCGGGGCAAGAAATGCAAACAACATCAGTAACAAACGTCTTGTTTTCATCCTATTATGGTATTTTGTTAAAAACGCCTACAAATGTAATTTTCTAATTTATTTTGCCAAAATTTTACCGGCATTTCCTCCCTGAGCTGACACTCCGTGAATAGTGCACAGTAAAACGCCAACAGCATCTCTCAAACATTTTATCAACACCCCCACTTCCTTTGCCCTCAATTCACTACTTTTACGGAAGCTTCAGACGATTATTAACATTTTGAAAATCAATCATCCAGATGTCAGGTTTTGTTCATCTTCACGTTCATACCCAGTACTCCATACTCGACGGGGCTTCCAATATTTCAGAGCTGATTGCCAAAGCCAGGAATGACGGTATGCCGGCCGTAGCAATAACCGACCATGGCAACATGTTCGGCGTAAAGGAATTCGTAAACGAAGCCAACAAACAGGGCATCAAACCCATTATCGGATGCGAGGTATATGTGGCCTCCCGGAGCCGGACAGACCGAACCGAAAAGGAAGACCGCAGCAGCCGCCACCTCATACTGCTTGCCAAAAACCTTACCGGATACCTTAACCTTGCTAAACTGGTCTCGCTGGGATATATCGAAGGGTTTTACTACAAACCCCGTATCGACAAAGAACTCCTGCGGCAGTACCATGAGGGACTGATTGCCTCTTCAGCCTGCCTGGGAGGTGAAGTACCGGAGTTGTTCTTCACCGAAGGAGAAAAAGCAGCAGAAAATGCCATCATTGAATATGCGGATATTTTCGGAAAAGATTTCTACCTCGAACTTCAGCGCCATTTTACCGGCGATCCCAAAACTGACAGCGAAGTTTTTGACCGTCAGCAGAAAATCAATGAGTTCCTTGCCCGCATGGCCAAAAAACACGGTATCGGGCTCATAGCAACCAATGATGTGCACTTTATCAATGCCGAGGATGCCGATGCCCACGACCGGCTTATCTGCCTGAACACCAATGCTGAAATTGACGATCCCAACCGCCTGCGATATACCAAGCAGGAATATTTTAAGACCACGGCCGAGATGGCTGAATTGTTTGCCGATTTCCCCGAAGCTCTGGAAAATACTGTATCCATTGCCGGACAGGTAGAAGCCTACTCCCTGGAACGCGATCCTGTTATGCCTCATTTTCCGCTTCCGGATGGCTTTACCGACGACAATGAATACCTGCGGCACCTTACCTATGAAGGAGCTGCACGGCGATACGGCGAAATTGATGAAACCCTCCGTACCCGCATTGACTATGAGCTTGGCGTTATTAAAAAAATGGGGTACCCCGGGTATTTTCTTATCGTATGGGATTTTCTCAGGGCGGCCCGCGAAATGGGAGTTGCCGTCGGACCGGGCCGCGGATCAGCCGCCGGAAGCGTAGTGGCTTACTGCCTTCGCATTACGGATATCGACCCCCTGAAATACGGACTTCTGTTTGAACGGTTTCTCAACCCCGACCGTATCTCTTTGCCCGATATTGACATTGATTTTGACGAAGACGGCCGTGAGCAGGTGCTTCAGTACGTTGTTCGGAAATATGGCAAAGATAAGGTGGCCCATGTGATCACCTTCGGAACCATGGCCGCCCGCATGGCCATACGCGACGTGGCCCGCATCCAGAAACTGCCTCTCCAGGAAGCCGACCGCCTGGCCAAACTGGTTCCTGAACGGCCCGGTGTTACTCTGAAAAAAGCTTACGAGGAAGTAAAAGAACTGAATGAAGCACGCAAAAGCCCCGACCCCCTCGTCAGGCAAACCCTCCAATTTGCCGAAACACTGGAAGGCTCGGTACGACACACCGGAATCCATGCCTGCGGAATCATCATCGGCCGCGATAACCTGATGAACTACATCCCGGTGTGTACATCGAAAGATACCGACCTGCTGGTTACCCAGTTCGAAGGCAGCCATATCGAAAGTGTGGGAATGCTCAAAATGGACTTCCTCGGGCTTAAAACCCTCTCTATCATCCGCGATGCCATTGCCAACATCAAAGCTTCAACCGGAAAAGAAATTGATATTGAGCATATCCCCCTGGATGACAGGGAAACATTTGAACTGTTCAGCAGGGGCGACACCACCGCTATCTTCCAGTTTGAATCGAGCGGAATGAAAAAGTGGCTCAGGGAACTCAAACCAAACCGCTTTGAAGACCTGATTGCCATGAATGCTCTCTACCGCCCGGGGCCCATGGAATATATTCCTCATTACGTTGCCCGCAAACATGGCAGGGAGAAAATCACGTACGATTTCCCCGTCATGGAATCGGTTCTGAAAGAAACCTATGGCATTACCGTGTACCAGGAGCAGGTGATGCGGCTATCACAGATTATGGCCGGTTTTACCGGAGGTGAAGCAGACTCCCTGCGGAAAGCCATGGGCAAGAAAAACAAGAAAATCATGGACCAGCTGCGGGAAAAATTCCTCGCCGGCTGTGCCAAAAACGGACTGAATACGGCCAAAGCCGAAAAGGTATGGACCGACTGGGAAGCCTTCGCCCAGTATGCCTTCAACAAAAGCCATTCAACCTGCTATGCCTATGTTGCCTACCAGACCGCCTGGCTCAAAGCCCACTACCCTGCCGAATTCATGGCAGCCGTGCTGAGCAGAAACCTTTCCGATATTAAGAAAATCACCCAGTTCATGGATGAATGCCGGAGAATGGGCATCTCTGTTCTCGGTCCCGACGTGAACGAAAGTAACCTGAATTTTACCGTCACCCCGCGCGGAGATATCCGTTTCGGCCTCGCTGCCATAAAAGGAATGGGAGAAGCGGCCGCTGCTTCTGTTATTGAAGAACGAAAGAAAAACGGGCTCTTTAAAGATATCTATCATTTCGTCGAAAGGGTAAATCTGTCTTCCCTGAACAGAAAAAACATGGAAGCACTGGCCTATGCAGGAGCTTTCGATAATCTCCATCATTTCAAACGGGAACAGTACTTCGCCCCTATGGAAGGGGAAAGGGAAGAAACCTTCATTGAAGCTCTGCTCCGTTACGGCAGCAAGATACAGATTGAAAAAACCTCAACCCAGAAGTCCCTCTTTGGCGAAGCAATCCCGGTTATCCCATCCCGGCCCCAGCCACCCGAGGTGCCTGAATGGTCAACCCTCGAAAAACTCAGCCGCGAGAAGGAACTTATCGGTGTGTACCTGTCAGCCCATCCCCTTGACAACTATAAGGTGGAGATAGAACATTTTACCAACTGTACCCTTTCGGAACTGAAAGACACCGAACGATTGCGCGACAAGGAACTTGCTATCGCCGGGCTTGTGGTCGAAGCCAGGGAAGGAATGACAAAAACCAACAACCCCTATGGCACCTTTACCATCGAAGACTATACCGATTCATTCCGCATAGCCCTTTTCGGAAGAGATTATGTGAGCTGGAAAAATTTCCTTACTGTCGGCTATGCCTTGTTTATCAAAGGAAAATTCCAACCCCGCGGGTACGGAAACAACCCCGATGAACTCGAATTCAAAGTGAACCAGATTTACATGCTCTCCCAGGTGCGCGACGAACTGATACGGCAGATAACCATCCGTATTCCGGTTGAAAAAATCACCGATGAATTTCTCACCGAACTGGGAGCCCTGGCAAACGGAAATAAAGGAAAGGTTGAACTGAAGTTCTCCCTCTTTGACCCTGCCGATAACCTCGTACTGGACATGTTCAGCCGCAACAAACGGATAACACTTGATAATGCTTTTTTTGACTATCTTCAGGAACTGGAAGTTGAATTCCGCCTGAAATAATAACAACCTGATTGACTAATTGTTAAACAAAAAGTACCGTTATGGAAGTTGAAGTAACCGATACCAATTTTGACCAGGTAGTGCTCCAGAGTGACAAACCTGTAATGATTGACTTATGGGCCGAATGGTGCGGACCCTGTCGGGTAATTGCCCCTTTTGTGCATGAAATTGCCGAAGAGTATCAGGGGAAAATTGTGGTGGGCAAAATGGACGTAGACGAAAATACGCAGATTCCGGCCAAGTATGGCGTACGCAATATACCAACCATCCTGTTTTTCAAAAACGGAAAGCTGGTCGATAAACAGGTAGGCGCTGTGCCCAAACACCTCCTTGTTGGAAAGATTGAAGCATTGCTCAAATAAGCAGAATGCTCCGACGTATTGCCGTTTTTTGTGCTTCCAGCAACAAAGCAGGGCAGATTTTCCGCGAGGCCGCTGAAAGTGTGGCTGTTTTTCTTGCCAGGAATCAGATAGAAGTTTATTACGGGGGTGGGAAAGACGGCCTGATGGGCGTTCTTGCCAATACCATCATCAGGGAAAAGGGCAAGATTATTGGCGTTCAGCCGGCATTCATGAAAGAACATGGATGGTTCCATCCGGGTATTTCAGAACTTATCCTCGTCAATACCATGGCCGAACGAAAGGAATACCTGTTCCGTATGGCGGAAGCCGTAGTGGCCCTTCCGGGAGGATGCGGAACCCTTGATGAACTGCTGGAAGCCATCACCCTTAAACAACTCGGCCTGTTCAATCATCCGGTGGTCATTCTGAACACCGCCGGCTTCTTCAACCCCTTGCTGAATCAGCTTGACAAAATGATAGCCGAGCATTTTATGCGGGAAGAACACCGGAAAATCTGGCAGGTGATTCACAATCCTTCCGAACTGCCCGAAGCATTGGATTCAGGCAACGACTGGAGTCCTGAACATATCCGTCTCGCGCAGATCTGAATCAGAAACGGCGCCCGATAATCAGAATATCATCATTCTGCTCAAACCCTTTCATCCACTCCTCCAGGGCCTGGTTCAGCAAAACCTGCTGTTCTCCGGGCGATTTGTCGTGAATCTTCAGCAACAGTTCCTTCAGATGTATCGGCTTGAATTTCTTACCATACGGACCCCCGAACTGATCAGCATACCCGTCGGAGAAAAGGTAGATCATATCCCCGCTCTGCAGAAGCAGTTCATGGTTGGTAAAGACCGTATCGGCAGGAGTAACATGCCCTATCGGGTACCGGTCCCCCTTCAGTTCGGTTATTTCATGATTCCGGATCAGAAGAATCGGATTAACGGCACCGGCAAAGGTCAGTATTCTCCTTGCCGGATCATATACGGCCAGGCTCATGTCCATGCCATCGCTGATCGGTGACGTGTCGCCTTTCTGTCTCAGTGCATTGTGCACGGTAATATTGAGGTTCTTCAGGATCAGGGCCGGATCAAGAATTCTGTCTTCCCGCACGATCTTGTTGAGGGTATGATACCCGATAATGGACATGAAGGCTCCCGGTACGCCATGGCCGGTGCAGTCAATGGCGGCCATTAACTGCAAACCCTCTTCCTCCATAAACCAGTAAAAATCGCCACTGACGATGGCCTTCGGCCTGAAAAGAACAAAGGTCTCGGGAAAGGGCACATCGGGCGGAAGCATGGCACGCTGAATGCGTTCAGCATACCTGATGCTGTCGGTAATATCCTTGTTCTTGCTGGCCAGTTCCTGGTTTTTACGCGTAATTTCCTGCGTCCGCTCCAGAACCTTTTCCTCCAGCAGCCGCTTTTCATACAAAAGATTGCGTTCACGCACCTTGATGTAGGCAACAATCGATGTACTGCCTGCCGCAATACAAAGCAGAATGAACCACCATCTTTTCCAGAATGGAGGCAATATCTGGAAACTGAATGCCGCAGGCTGACTGTTCCATATTCCCTCTGCATTGCGCGCCTTCACAAGAAAAACATATTTGCCGGGCGACAGAGCCGAATAACTGGCTGTGGTCTGTCGCGTGGGAGGCTGCCAGTCCCTGTCATTCCCCTGCAGCATAATCTGATACATGACTACATCCGGATTCGAAAGACTTACACTGTTATAATCGAAAATCACGGAATTGTTGTACCAGGGAAGATGAATCCCGCTTGTGAGCGGATAATCCGTATAATTGACCCTGAACCGACGGATATGGGTGAATGGTTCCCTCCTCGCGGAAATATCCGAACCCGGAGAATACCTCACGGCTCCGTTAACCGTTCCAAACCAGATATACCCCGCCGGATCGGAATACAGGGCATTGCTTTTGGTTTCAATTCCGGTGAAACCATTACGGCGCGTGTAAGTAAGCATCCTCCCTTCCCGGGGAAGAAACTTGTTCAATCCTTTGTTAGTTCCTATGTAGATATTTCCGCTATTGTCCACCCCCAGCAGGTTGACCAGATTGGAAAGAAGACCCTCCTTTTCGCTGAGATGCAAAACAATGCTGTCAGCTTCCAGCACATACACCCCCTGTCCCTCCATTCCGATCCACAACCTGTGCTCCTTATCCTCAGCCATGCAACGCGGAGTGAGATTTTCCAAAGAACGGAGAACGGTGAACTGCTGACGGCTGTCATCGTAACGTGTTATTCCCTTTCCCCGCGCCCCAATCCAGAGAATACCACGGGAATCATAAAACAGCGACGAAATTTCATTTCCGGCCAGCCCGTTGATGCGGGTGAGCCGGTCCCCCTTCTGATTGGCAATTTCGTAATACACCAGCCCTTCATTCGTCCCTGCCCATAACTGGTCCTTTCGGTCAACCACCAGAGCCGTAATCACAAGATCCTTATAAAGAAGGCTATTCAGAATGGGATCAAAAACCAGTCTTTCCGGATTGAACTGATAAGAATAAATTCCTCCTCCGTTTGTTCCGATCCAGATATTCCCTTTTGAATCCTTCTGCAGAAAGCGAACCTGATTATTAAGAAAATGCGATTTCTCGTCCATATAGGATGCCTGCATAGATCCCCTGGTTCCCGATTTAAGCCGCGTAATTCCTCCGCTGGTGCCAAACCAGTAATATCCCAGGGCGTCTTTTGTAATAGCCCATACCTGCGGATTATGCAATCCATCTCTGGTTCCGAAGGTGACAAAAGCATTTCCCTTGTGAATGGATAATCCCTGTTCGTTGGTGCCGATCAGCAGGTTCCCTTCCGCATCGTTCAGAAAACACCAGATCTTGTCATCCTGCAACCCGTTGCCCGTGTTATAGACCACCAGGGAGTCGCCTTCAATTACCGTAATGCCTCCTCCCCAGGTGCCAACCCAGATGCGGCCGGCCGGATCTTCATGCAGGGTACTGATCCAGTTGGAGGACAATCCGTCACGAATATCATATACTCTGAACTTCCCGTCTTTTTTCATAAGCCGGTAAAGGCCCCCGTGATAGGTTCCAAACCAGAAATCACCACGACGGTCTTCCAGAATGCAGGTTTTGGTAAAATAGGTTGTCAGTCCTTCAGGCTGATAGGTTGAAAAACGGTTGAGCGAATCGCTGAACCGTTTAATACCAATATCAGTAACAAGATAAACACTCCCGTCTTTCCCGACACATCCTCCGAAGATCTGGTCGCTTAACTCATTTCCTTTGAACTGGACTATATTCCAGTCGCTTTCCCTGCCGGTATAACCGGTCAGTTTTATGGCTCCTGCTCCTGCCGTCAGTAACCAGAGATTGCCTTTTCCGTCTTCAAAAATGGAAGTAATGTCAGAGGCCGGATTTACACCCGGCAGGACGATCTGCCGGAACTTTCCGTCAGCAAAACGGCTGATTCCTCCACCGGTATGGCCAAGCCAGACTGCCCCGTCAGGTGTTTCACAAATGGCCCTTACTCCGTTAATGGCCAGACCGTCTTCGGTTGAATAGTTCTGAAAAACCATCCCGTCAAAAACCGATACCCCGCTCTGGGTTCCCAGCCAGAGATTGTGGTGCCGGTCCTGGATGATCTTATAAACAGTTGACTGGGAAAGACCATCTGCTACGCCGTAATTATCAAAAAAATAAGTTTGCCCCGATGCATTCGGGGAAAAAAGAAAGGCTAAAATGATTACTGCCGCTTTCAGGCATACCGTCCCGATACAAAGCCGGCGTCTTTTCTCATGGTCCGTCCGGTTCTTTTTGCTGACATGCACGTGGCATGAACCGGTATCAGGGCACTTCATCGCTTAAGAATGAAGAAAAAGGTGCCGTTTTCATCGGTCAATCCGGCGATCTTCCCAAACTGGGGCTTCTGTTGGTTGTTTCTAACAACAGCCTGCGTAACCTTATTGACAATCAGCTCTATAGGAATGCAGGAGTTGGGATTGTTGACCAGGGTATTGGCAAAAGTTTTAGTAAACTGACTGTTGTCAACGGCCAGTTCATAACCGGCTGAAGAAAACACCTGGCTTGAACGGAATTTGGTTGCCTGCCAGTCGTTGCAACTTCTGATTTCCGGAGCCGACCGCATGGCCTGATAGAAGGTAGGGCCTGATTCGCAGGCATCAGTAACCAGCAGAATGTGCGTCAGGTTCGTATAGGACTGCAAGGCCGCCCGGAGAGAATTAATGTTGTAGTATGTAAATTCATCGTCCCTTGCTGCATCCACTGGAATCCAGTACCCTGTTTCATTGATAAATTTCCCGTGGCCTGCATACCATATCAGCAGGGAATTAACCCGGTTACTTCTTACCAGATCGCGCAGTTCAATGGCAAAGAACCTTTCCATGTCTTTCTTTGTCATGTTCTTCTTCTGAATGACATTATGAACGCTGTATTTGGCAAGAGCAGCCCTCATCATGCTTACATCCTTGGTTGGCCCCTCCAGGCTGGCAAAACTGGTATAATCAGAATTCTCAATGAATACAGCCCAGGTTTTCCCCATGGGATTATCAGAAGAAATACTGGCCGCCTCCCGATTTAACTTATATTGCAATTCCCTCGTGTTGCCGTAAATGTCAGTGGCTGTTACCGTAATGGAATTTTTGTTAAAAATATTCACAGTGGCGGCAAAGGAAGGATTCGGATCATTGGGGCGGTAGCTGGCAGATACACCTTCGATCAGAATCGACTTAATCGGGCTTTCGTCCTTAATGTTTCCTTCAACATACAGATTGGGATCATCGGAATCAAGGTAGATCTGCCCGTCATCCGATGCATAGGGAGCAAGCAGTGTTACAATCGGCGGATCAACTTCCGTGCGCTGCACAGTGATTTTTTCCACCATGGTGTTGTTGTAAACATCCATGGCACTGATGACAATCACTGAATCATTAAGGGCCACGGGAACAGAAAAGGTGACCTTTCCATCGGCCACTTCAACGGGTATTTTTTCATAATTCACCGTAACAGTGCTTATGTCGCTCTGATCAGTGATTTCACCCGAGATCTTAATTTCATTGACATTTCTGGGAGCCGTAATTACCCCCTTTGCAACCGGCAACGGATCAATAAGACGCAGTAAAGGTTTTTCGTTTTCCCTTTTCAGTTCAAACAGTTTGCTTTTTATTCCATCCAGCCACGTTGGCCGTATCTCACTTTTCGCTACCAGTGCCACCAGGGTTTCATAATCCTTGACAGCAGATTTTTTATCGCCGATTTCCTCAAAACATCCGGCCCTTTCGCGCAGTGCATCCACATTTCCCGGTTCCATCAGCAAAACTTTGTTGAAATCGCTTATCGCATTCTGAAACTGGGTGAAACTTTTGTAATACATGGCCCGCATGTAATACAAATTGCTGTTGTTAGGGTTGATCAGAATAGCCTTCGACAGGTCGTTGATGGCACTCGGGTATTCCAGTTTTGACTGGTAAATCCGGCTTCTTACTATATAGGATTCAACGCTGTTCGGATCAATCTTCAGGGCTTTGTTGATGGTTTCCATGGCGGCATCGGCCTGGTTCATCCTGAGTTGCAGCCCTGCCAGAGAAATATACGCATCCACATACGTATTCAGCAACGAAATTGCCTGCTGGTATTTGGCCTGAGCCTGCATTCCCTGCCCCATGCTGTCGAGGGCAATTCCAGACAGATAGGCATATTCCGCATTTTCCTTCAAAGCCAGAGCGGCCCGGCAGGCCTCCGTCAGCTTCTGATAGTCCCGCAAAGCATACAAGGCTTTGATTTTATAATCAATGGCTTCGGGATGCTTGGGCTTGATCTGCAAAACCTTGTCCATCCACTGGGCTGATTCACGATACTTTTTCAACGTATAATACAACCGTCCGGCATTGAATGCCACCGTTTCATCTTTTGGCCTGAAGGAAAAGGCCCGGACATAATCTTCTGCCGCTTCATTCAACTGCTCCGACTTTTCATAAGCCTCCGCCCTTCCGAGATATGCTTCCTCGTCGGTGGGAGACAGCTCAATTGCCTTTGTGAATTGAACAATCGCATCGGCATAATGCGCGTTTTTAAGAAATTCCTTTCCTGCCTTCATGTATTGTCTTGCATTCTGGGAAAAACTACTCCCCAAAAAGGCAAAAAAGAAAAGAACAAGAAAAAAACAGATGCGTTTCATGGCCGGAAGTTTGAGTTTTTCATTAAATGTTATACGAAATAACCCTTATCAAAGATACATTTTTCTTCTCTTTTTTCTGTTAGTGCCTGATTATCAGAAACCAACCCCTGCTCATGCGCCTGTGGCAGCCGGGTTATAAAGGATTTCCAGGCGGCTGGATCCCAGGACAAACTCTTCTGTTCTCTCTCCGGATACAACGGGAGCCTGAACTCCGGCACCAAAGCGCACATCTCCTGTGAATATTCTTGCTTCGTCCCAGAGTCCGGCCTCAACAAACGAATGTATGGTTTCTGTTCCGCCTTCAACGATCAGCGATTGAATCCCGTGAAGGTACAATTCCGAAAGAACCGTAAACGGGAGGTTGGTAAAACCGGCTTCAATTACCCGGATTCCTTCCTGCGGATAAGTCACCCCTGTTGCTTTCTCGGTAAAAACCCATGTCTCCTGTTTGCCGTCGAAAAGGTTCAGGTGGGGAGGCAAAACAAGGTTTCTGTCAATGACCAGACGCAAAGGCTGACGGCCAGGCCACAGGCGGGCATTCAGTCGCGGATTGTCCATCAGCGCCGTTTTTGTGCCAACCAGTATAGCCTGTTCTTCGGTACGCCATTTGTGTACGAGCATGCGGCAAACTTCATCCGTAATCCATTGGGGCGGTTCGGAGGAGGATGTCCTTTGCCGGTCAATAAAACCATCCCGGGTCTGCGCCCATTTCAGGATAATCCACGGGCGGTGCATGGTATGCCGTACAAAAAAACGCCTGTTCAAATGCCTGCATTCTTTCTCAAGAACCCCGGTTTCTACCCGGCATCCGGCTTCTTGCAACCGGCGGATACCGTTGCCGTTCACCCGTGCATCAGGATCAGCCGTTCCAATCACCACATGCGGAATCCTGTATTGCGTGATCGCAAGCGTGCAGGGAGGCGTCTTTCCATAATGGGAACATGGCTCCAGGTTTACATACAAGGTCGATTCCTTAAGCAGGCTTTTGTTTTCAACTGCATTGATCGCATTAATTTCCGCATGCGGCTTGCCGGCTTCATGGTGATATCCTTCTCCGATGATCCTCCCGTTGTGCACCAGCACAGCTCCAACCATCGGATTAGGGTAGGTATTCCCGAGTGCCTGGCCGGCAAGTTCCAGGCACCGCCTCATATATTTTTCTTTTTCCGAAATTTCGTGATTCATGTGCGTTATTATACATTTGAACCATGAAAATGAACCTTCGCCAGGCAGATCTTCTCATCAGAAAGGAACTTCAGGGAATCTACCCTCCTGAGGAAATCAGGAGCCTTTCCCTCCTTGTTCTGAAGCATTGCGCCGGCATTCCGCCCGTGGACATCCACAGCAATCCCGATCAGCCGGTTTCTGAATCTGCATTAGCGCAAATTAATAAAATTATTGATGGCCTGAAAATATATAAACCAGTTCAATATATGATGGGAACAACACAATTCTATGGTTTACAGCTGAAAGTGAATGAGGACGTGCTCATACCACGTCCTGAAACCGAAGAGCTGGTCCATTGGATTCTGAGCGATTACAGCGGAACCAGTTTCCTGCGGATTCTGGATATCGGCACCGGCAGCGGCAATATTGCCCTTGCCCTGGCAAAGAATCTTGTTTCGGCCGATGTATGGGCAACCGATAATTCCGCACCGGCTTTGCACCTTGCCAAGGAAAATGCCCGCGAAAACGGATTGATGGTTCATTTTGTCTTTTCCGATATCCTTCATGCCGGAAGCTATTCCCTCCCGGGGCAGTTCGATGTTATTGTGAGTAACCCTCCGTATATACCGGAAAGCGAAAAAAACAGCCTTCCCCGGAATGTGGCCGATTTTGAACCTCAGCAGGCCCTCTTTGTACCCGACGATGACCCGCTGATTTTTTACCGGAAAATTATTTCCTTTGCCCAGATTAAACTGAAACAGGGGGGAGCCGTTTATGTCGAAACCCATGAAAATTTCGCATGCGAAGTGGCCGACCTGTTCCGCAAAGAAGGATTCCTTACTGCGGAAATACGGAAAGACATTAACGAAAAGAACCGAATGGTAAAAGCAAGCTTATAAAACACCTGATATGTACGCGCAATTGCAAAACATCATCGAAAAAGCCTGGGAAGAAAGGGAATTGTTAAAGGAACAGCTTACCCAGGATGCTATCCGGGAAACAATCGAACTGCTCGATAAGGGGAAAATACGTGTAGCACAGCCCGGTAATGACGGATGGCAGGTCAACCAGTGGGTAAAAAAAGCCGTCATTCTATATTTTCCTATCCAGAAGATGGAAGTTACCGAACTGCCGCCCTTTGAATTCCACGACAAAATAGGCCTGAAGCGCGGTTACAGGGAACTGGGTGTGCGGGTTGTACCGCATGCTGTTGCCCGCTACGGATCGTTCCTGGCCAAAGGGGTCATCATGATGCCTTCGTACGTAAATATTGGAGCGTATGTTGATGAAGACACCATGGTTGATACCTGGGCTACGGTGGGCAGTTGTGCCCAGATTGGCAAAGGGGTGCACCTCAGCGGCGGTGTCGGTATCGGCGGCGTTCTGGAACCGGTTCAGGCAGCTCCGGTCATTATTGAAGACAACTGTTTCATAGGGTCCCGTTGCATCATCGTTGAAGGCGTTCGGATCGAAAAGGAAGCCGTACTGGGAGCCAATGTGGTTCTCACCGGATCAACCAAAATAATTGACGTGAGCGGAAAGGAACCGGTCGAATACCGCGGTGTGGTTCCGGCACGGTCGGTTGTCATTCCCGGAACCCTGCCTAAACAGTTCCCGGCCGGCACATACAACGTACCCTGTGCCCTCATTATCGGGAAACGGAAAGAATCAACCAATCTGAAAACCTCACTCAACGATGCACTAAGGGAATATAATGTTTCGGTGTAATGATCATTGGTTTTGACGCCAAGCGGGCTTTTTTCAACCGGAGCGGTCTCGGCAATTACAGCCGTACCACACTGTGGCAGCTTGTTACGTATTTCCCCGCCCATCAGTATATTCTCTACACGCCTTCCCTGAAAAACAGAATCCAGCTTCCATACGAAGACAAAGTAACTCTGGTCGCCCCTGATCCGGCTCTGCCTTCCTTCCTTTCGTCCTGGTGGCGGTCATTTTATCTTGCCAGGCGCATCAGGCACGACAAACTCAGCCTTTTTCATGGCCTCAGCAACGAGCTTCCCTCCGGAATTCATGCATCAGGCATCCCCTCGGTGGTAACCATTCACGACCTCATCTTTCTCCAATACCCTGAGCTGTATAAAACAACCGACGTTCTTATTTATCAAGCCAAATTTTCATCTGCCTGCCGGAATTCAACTGCTGTAATTGCCGTAAGCCGGCAGACAGCTAACGATATCGTCCGGTATTTTTCCATCCCGCCGGAAAAAATTCATGTGGTTTACCAGAGCTGTGATCCCCGCTTTGCCGTGAAAGTATCCGATGACCTTCAACGGCTAATCAGGGATAAATACCGGCTTCCTTCTGAATACATTTTATGTGTTGGGACGATCGAAGAACGCAAAAATCAGCTTCGCATCCTGGAAGCCCTTCACAGTGCCAACATTCAGACACCTCTGGTATTGGTGGGGAAAGAAAAACCCTATGCACTGAAACTCAGAAAGTATATTGCCGCCAACAAAATGCGCCATATTATTTTTCTGAACGAACTTGACAACGAAGACCTGCCCGCTATTTACCAGGGAGCCGTGCTGTTTGTCTATCCCTCTCTGATCGAAGGATTTGGAATACCCATCCTGGAAGCACTCTTTTCAGGTGTTCCGGTAATCACCTCCGAGGGAGGCTGTTTTGCAGAAGCGGGCGGACCTGATTCTCTTTATGTCAATCCACGAAGGCCTGACCAACTGGCCGGAGCCATTGACTCCCTCCTGAAAGATCCAGCCCGACGCCGGAAAATGATTGATGCAGGAAAAGTGCATGCACGGAATTTTTCTCCCGAAACTGTCGCCTCAAGGCTAATGGATGTCTATAACAAAATTGCGTTATGAAACCCACATGTTTTACAAACACAAGCACAGCGGTAATGAAACCACCAACATGCGGGTTCCATCATACTATTGAAAATCAATTTTATTTTGATGAAACACCCATGTATCGCAAACACATACATATGAATAAAAATCAAATCATGGGTGTTCCCCCGCTTTGGCGGGGCAGGCTATCCGACCTTTGAAAATAAACTTTATTCAGATGAAACAGGAATTCGGCAATGATATAAACCAGGCGCTGAAAGTTCTTCAGCAGGGCGGAATGATTATCTATCCTACCGATACCATCTGGGGCATCGGCTGCGATGCAACCAATGCAACTGCCGTTGAAAAGGTGTTTACCGTCAAGAAAAGAACCGGACAAAAAGCCATGATTGTTCTCATGCCCGACGTATCATGGCTCCCGTCGTACGTGAAGCATATACCTGAGGTGGCCTATCAGCTGATTGAAGTAGCTGACAAGCCGCTGACGCTTGTTCTGGAAGGGGCTTTTAATCTCGCCTCCAACCTGGTTGCTCCCGATGGAAGCATTGCTGTACGGATTGTTCACGATTCTTTCTGCCAGGCACTGCTGGAACGGTTCGGCAAGCCTCTTGTTTCCACTTCGGCCAATTTCTCAGGAGAACCTGCCCCGGCTGTCTTCCGTGACATTGAACCCCGCCTGCTTGCCATGGTTGACTATGTGGTAGGCTGGCGTCAAAACGACAACACCCCCGGTGAACCCTCTTCCATTATCAGGCTGGGGCCCGGAGGTGAAGTCAAAATTTTACGGCCTTAGATGTTCTGTTTTTTCCGGAAAACCGGAAGAGGATGTTTCAAAATTCCATTTTTCAACATCCTCATAATGAATCTCATAAATCAGGGACAACCAGGAGCGTATGCTTTGCCGCTCTTTCAGATAGGTCTGGCCTTCCCGCTCCCGGAAATAACTACATCCAGCATGGGCTTACCACGGTAATAAAGATTTCCGCTTCCCGAAATGCGGCCTTCAAGCCTTTCCGTAACGTTTACCGAGCAGTTCCCCGATCCGCTGATTTTTACACTACCCTGCTTTGCCAGAAAATTTTCGGCATTGACGTCGCCCGAACCGCTGATGGAAAAATCAATTTCTGAAAGCTCAGAACCGCCGTTTACCGTCATATTGCCTGAACCTGAAATTCTTCCGCTAAGCGATTTTGCATTGAGTTGTTGAATGATAAATGACCCGCTTCCGCTCAGCCTGAGGTCAAGAGCATTCGTATTCAGCGGCTTTTCGGAAACGATTTTCCCTGAGCCGGAAAGTTCCATAAACTGGCATTCGGCCGACGACAGGGTAATTTTTACCTTTCCATTCCAGCGGAAACTAAATCCGCGGGTAAAAATTTTCAGGGTCGACCCTTCTACCTGGGTAACTACTCTTGCCAGATCATCGGGATCCCCTTCCAGAATTACCCGCTGGGTCTTATCCTGTGTATAATACACATCGGCCGGTATGCTTACGGAAAAGCCCTTAAATACCGAAAGGTCACGTTCCTCCCTTTTTTCATCCTGCCAGGGAGCAAAACTGATCAGTGAGCCGGCCAGCAGAAAAGCAAGAATTCCTGAGAAAGCCAGCAATAATTTACTCGTTGATTTCATAAGGTTCTGTTTTTGTTTCAGAATATAAGACGTACAATCCTGTCAATTGTTGCATCATTAAACCGTAGAATCCTGCAAAAGGTTCTGCCGGCTCAGATACAAGAATTGTGCCAGTTCCGTCCCGTAAAAAAAGGATCATTCATCCTGCGCATTTTCGTTGATGTCGGCCAATCCTTCGGGCAGGTCGGCCTCAATGATCCTGTTTTTGTGATCAATGCGCTGGATGATCGGTTCAGCAAATGGTACAAGAAAGTCCACATTCCCGTTACTTACCTGCAACAACGGATTCATTTCATAGTCCACAACTCCGGTTACATTACCGGTTTGTCCTGTTCGCTTATCTACAAAAGCATACCCGATAAGGTCATGAAAGGTCAGTTCCTTTTTCCGGCGTACTTTTTGCCGTAAAAGAAACACCTCTCTTCCGGGCAGTTCTTCGTTTTTTACCGGCGACCCGATATCACGGAAACGCACAATGGCAGTGTCGTCGGAAAGGAATTCCGTTTCTTCCGGAAAAAATGGTACGGGATATCCGTCAAATTCGACAAATACAACCTTCTGCCCCTTCAGCACGGAGGACAATTCACCTGAACCCCGCAGGATAACAGCACCCCTGATCCCGTGAAGTTTGGTAATACGGCCAATAGAATGCAATTTTTCAGGTTCCATGGCCGAAAGTTGTTAAGGAAGATCGGATTATTCGGCAGAACCTTCAGCCTTGCCTTCTTCAGCAGGAGCTTCTGCTTCGGCAGAAGGGCTTTCTTCAGCCGCTTCGCCTTCCGGCTGGGCACTCTCAGCTTTAGCTTTCTCGGCATTCTTTTTGGCGATTTCCTGTGCCCTGAGCTCTCTGACCTTGGCTTCTGCTTCCAGTCGTTTCCGTGCTTCCTCTTCTTTTGCCTTCTGAGTATGGCTCTTCTTTTCTTCCAGCTTCTTCAGCTTGTCTTCTTTCCATGCATTGAAGCGTCTTTCAGCTTCTTCGGCATCAAAAGCACCTTTTTTTACCCCCTCCAGAAGATGCTTTTTCAGCATAACTCCTTCGGAAGATAAAATAGCACGGCATGTATCAGTGGGTTGTGCGCCTTTTTGCAGCCAGGACAGCGCTTTATCGAAATCCAGTTCAATGGTTGAAGGATTGGTAAGCGGATTGTACACTCCAATCTTTTCAATAAATCTGCCATCCCGTGGCGCCCTGCTGTCAGCTACCACTATGTGGTAATAGGGCCGTCCCCGACGACCTTTTCTGCTGAGTCGAATTTTTACAGGCATTGTTCTTTATTTATGGTTTTCAATAAATTTTTGAGTGCGCAAAGATAGTTTTTTTATTCAGGAAAGCAAACCACCAAAAAGGAAATGGCAGAACAAAACATTCCATCCCTTCCTGAAGCGAATACAGTGCAGAATTCATTCTTCCCGCTCAAACACGGTTTTTACGTTGGCCCGGCCCAGCCGTTCAACAAGCCATGCATGAATTTTCTCCTGCGCATCCTTATCCAGCCTGCCGCGATATCCGAATACAACTACTGAAATGTCTTTCCCTTCCGTTCCCTGAGAAGTGTACATTCGGGTTTCAGCATAAGAGCAGGATTTCAATTCAGGAAAGATTGCACGGGCTTCCCCCAGCAGTTTTTTCCCTGTATCGGGCACTTTACTGAGGGCATCATACTGGGATTTATAACGCTGAACCATAACCTGCAGACGCTGAACTTCCGTATTCATCCTTTCCGATTCTTCCCTGTTCTTCAAAGGTTCGTCCATTCGCAGGGCAGTTTCAATTTCAACGGAGGCTTTCTCCAGACCGAAATTCTCAGCCAGACCTGTCAAATGCTTTTTCGCTGCCTCCGAAAGAGTACCTCCTCCGTAGACAAGCACCAGTGTTTTCTTTTCAGGATTGATTTCATGCCGCAAAAGATAATTTCCTTCATAATAGCTTACGCTCTTTAAATATTCGTTTGCTCCCGATATGAACTTCTCCTTCTGAACCAGTTTGTAACCAAAATAAATACTTGGTATAAGCGTTACAACGATGATTACGGTGATGAACCTGTTGATCCTGTTCCGGAGGTGAGGATCGATGATGGTTGTAATGGGAAATTTCAGAAGCTGCGAAACCAGCAGTGCAGCAAAGGCAATGAAAACCGAATTGATAAAAAACAGGTACAAGGCTCCAAAAAGGAATTTCACCTGCAAGGTGGCCAGTCCATAGCCCGCCGTGCAGAGAGGAGGCATCAGGGCCGTAGCAATGGCCACGCCGGGAATCACATTGCCTTTTTGTTTGCTGCTTAGTGCAACAATTCCCGCCAAACCTCCGAAAAAAGCAATAAGAACATCGTAAATTGTAGGACTGGTGCGGGCAAGAAGCTCCGAATGAGCTGAGGAAACCGGAGTAAGTGTAAAATACAATGTTGAAGTAACTAAACTGGCTATGATGGCAAATGAGAAATTCTTCAGCGCTTTTGATAAAAGGGGGAAATTGTAGGTTGCGATGCTGTAACCCACACCAATAATAGGACCCATGAGAGGAGAAATGAGCATGGCACCGATAATAACTGCCGTTGAATTCATGTTCAGCCCGACCGAAGCTACCATAATGGCAAAGATCAGAATCCACAGATTGGTACCTTTAAAGACGATATCTTTGCGGATGGTTGCATCAGTATTCCCAAAATCCTCCAGCTCCGGTTCAAGGTTGAGGTAATGAAGAAATAAGCGGAAGTAATGTGATAAGTTCATGGCGGGTAAACCA
>JAAYUG010000174.1 GCA_012517825.1 Bacteroidales bacterium
CGGACCGTTCAAAAGCAGGCAGGAACTGAAAAAAGTCCCCCGGCTCGGTGAAAAAGCCTTTGAACAGTGCGCCGGATTTCTCAGGATAGCTGATGCCGCCAACCCCCTCGACAATACCGCCGTGCACCCCGAAAGTTATCCCATTGTGGAGCGCATGGCTTCAGACCTCGGCTGCTCGGTGAACGACCTCATTGGTAATGAAAAGCTCCGGGCCACCATCAAACCCGAAAAATACATTACCGACAAAGCCGGCCTGCCTACCCTGAACGACATCCTTCAGGAACTGGCCAAACCCGGCCGCGACCCCAGAAAGGAAATCAAGGTGTTCGAATTTGCCCCGGGCATCTTCAGCATCAATGACCTGAAACCCGGAATGGTGCTTCCGGGCATTGTGACCAACATCACCAACTTCGGCGTTTTTGTTGATGTAGGGGTGAAACAGGACGGGCTGGTTCATATTTCCCAACTCGCTGACCGTTTTGTATCCAACCCCCTCGATGTGGTCAAACTGCACCAGCATGTGATGGTCAGGGTACTGGATGTGGATATACCGCGGAAACGCATTCAGCTCTCTCTTAAGGATACGGCCCAAAAGTAGCCGGGAAACTTCCCTTTTGCTCATCAAAAAAGCAAGATTCCGTTGCCGGATGCATCCGGCATTTTGTTTTTTCACTAACTTTAAAACCTGTTTCAACCAAAAACCAACCGCCTATGAAACTTACGCGACGTACTTTTGTTCAGAAATCGGCTGCCGCTGCAGCAGGATTGTCTGTATTACCGCTGTCGGGATGGACCGGCAGGGCTGCCCCTTCCGACACACTGCGGGTAGGCCTTATCGGATGCCGAAACATGGGTTTTGGCATTCTGGAGCACCACCTGAAAAATAAAGATGTTGTATGCACCGCCCTGTGCGATGTTGACGAAAATGTACTGAACGACAAAGCGGCCGCGGTGGAAAAGAACTTCGGCCAGAAGCCAAAGCTGTACCGTGACTTCCGCAAACTGCTCGAGCAGAAAGATATTGACGCGGTCATTATCGGTACCCCCGACCACTGGCATTGCCTGCAGACGGTCTATGCCCTTCAGGCCGGCAAGGACGTGTACGTGGAAAAACCCATGGCCAACAGCATTGAAGAATGCAACATCATGGTGCGGGCAGCCAGGCGCTACAACCGGATTGTGCAGGTAGGCCAGCAGCAACGGAGCGGATTTGTTTTCAACAAGGCCATGGAGCTCATCAAAACCGGCAAAATAGGCAAGCTGCGCAAGGTGAATATCTGGGCCAATTTTGCCTACGGAGTAGGGCCGGTGATTGTGCCCGATGAACCCGTTCCGGCAGGAGTTGACTACGACATGTGGCTGGGTCCGGCACCACAGCGACCTTTCAACCGCAGCCGTTTTCATGGAACCTGGCGCCATTTCTGGGATTACGGCGGGGGGCTTATGTCCGACTGGGGTGTGCATCTCCTCGATATGGGACTCTGGGCAAAAGACCTGGTGAAAGCTCCCGAAAAAGTACTGGTGTATGCCGCCAATACTTACTCACAGCCCCGTGCAAGGGAGACCTTTGATACCATGACGGTTTCGTTCCCGAAAGACGATTTTGTGATCAATTTCGACCTCACAGCCGGCATCCAGCGCGGGCCGTATGATATGCTTTACGGAATTGCCTTTATTGGCGACCTGGGAACCATCGTCACCGACCGGTCAAAAGTGGTTCTTTATCCCGAATGGGACAATGAACAGAAAAAATTCATGGGCGAGGAATACAGCTATACCGAAGGCAAGGAATCGCACGGTGAGCACGTGCGCAATTTCATTGATTGCGTGAAATCGCGCAACCAGCCGGCCTGTCCTCCTGAAATCGGCCGCGCCGCCGCCCTGCATGCCCACTTCCCCAACATCGCCGCCCGCTCGGGCGAAAACCTGCTCATCTGGGACGATGCTGCCGGCCGTTTTACCAACAGCGAAAAGGCCAATACTTTGATTACTCCCGTGTACAGAAAACCCTGGGAACTTCCGAAAGTCTGACTATCAGCAAATCATTTGCATTAATGGAAACACGCAGAAATTTCCTTCATAAAGCAGCCATATCGGCCGCGGCTCTGGTCACCATGCCTTCCCTTCTCAGGGCTTCGGCAGGAAAAAGCTCCCTGAAGAAATTCGGGTTTATTTCAGGCATCGTAGGAAAAGAGCTGAAAGCCGACTGGCAGGGCACCCTCCGCAAGGCGGCAGAATATGGCTTTTCCGAAATCGAAATCGGACGGCATCTGGGAAACACCCCTTCGGAATTCCTGTCGTTCTGCAACTCGGTGGGAATACAGCCCGTAGCAGGAGGCGTTGCCTTTACCGAAAACCAGAATGACCTGCCGGCCCTTCTTCAGCCTCTGCTCGACCTGAAGCTCACCTATGCCGTTGTTTACTGGCCATGGCTTACCGGAGGCCCCTTCAGCCCCGAAGATTGCAGAAAAAGCGCCGAAATCCTCAACAAAATGGGTGAAACCTGCAAAAAATACGGGCTTCACCTGTGCTGGCACAACCACAACAAGGAATTCATTTCCATGGAAGAAGGCCTCCCCTTCGACTACCTGATGCAACATACCGATCCACAGCTGGTTTCGTGCGAAATGGATATTTACTGGGTACGGAAGGGAGGTGCCGATCCGCTTACCATGATGAAACGCTATGCGGGGCGCATCAAAATACTGCATGTGAAAGATATGGCCCCCGGCGACGAAATGGATTTTGCCTGCCCGGGCGATGGCATCATC
>JAAYUG010000175.1 GCA_012517825.1 Bacteroidales bacterium
CTGAAATGCCTCCCTTATTTTTTGAACCAGTTGCGATTTGACAACATGGTAGGTATTGATAATCATATTTTTTATAGCCTCGGCATTGGAAATACCATGCCCGATAATAACCGGATGATTGATGCCGAGCACAGGTGTACCGCCCGTATTCTCAAAATTGAATTCCTCAAAAAATGGGTGATGAATACCAAGCTTTTTCACCAGTCCGTAAAAAGCTTCGGCTTCCTTCAGAAGAATATTGCCTAAAAACGCATCACAAACAATCACATTTTGCTTATCCGGGTTGAAGAAATCATGGCCCTCCACATTACCAATGAAGTTAAACTCACTGGTATCTTTCATCAGCTTGTAGGTTTCTTTGGTCACCATGTTTCCCTTTTCCTCTTCGGATCCAATATTCAGTAGCCCCACCTTCGGATTTTCGATCTCAAGGATTGTACGGGCATATACAGATCCCAGAATCCCGTACTGATAAAGAACATCGGGCCTGGCATCAGGATTAAGGCCCACATCAAGAAGAACAATGGGTTTACCTTCCGGTGTGGGGACATTAGCTGAGATCACAGGACGTATAATTCCCGGTATCACTTTGGATACCAGCATGGCTCCTGCCAGCATGGCTCCTGTATTGCCGGCACTGGCAAATGCGTCCAGTTCGCCCTGGCGCAGCATAACAAAACCCCGGTAAATGGAGGAATCCCTCTTCTGAGCAAAGGATTTTGCGGGGTTCTCCCCCATCTCGATCACTTCGGTTGTATGAACAAGGGTAAATGCATCAGGGTCGGAATGCTGTTCCCTGCAAATTTCTTTAATCTGCGCAATGTCCCCGATCAAAACCAGTTCCGCTTCTTCAGGAAGAAGTTGTCTGGCTTTAATGGCACCGCTTACAACGGCAACAGGGGCAAAATCACCCCCCATCGCATCGACCCCCAGTTTCATTGGTCAGAAACTGTTTGCAGCATCAGGCAGTAACCGTCTTCTCAATGACAGGTTTCCCGCGATAATGACCGCATTCCGGACAAATATGATGCATCTCAATGGTAGCTCCGCAATTCTGACAGGTAGTCAGTGTCGGAACAAGGGCTTTGTCGTGAGTTCTTCTCTTGTCTCTGCGTTGCTTCGAAATCTTTCGTTTCGGATTTGGCATGGCGTTACTGGTTTAAGTTAATATCTTTCAGTTTGTTCCAAATAGCATTGCTGCTTTTCATTCTATCTTCATCAACGGCTATTTCATTCAGCCTCCTTATCATTTCCGGATCACAGGTTGTGTGTCCGTCTTCATCATCCGGGTGGATTTTTCGGTATGGAAGCGCCAGCATAATGAATTCATAAAAAAACTGGCCCATATCAATCTGGGTTTCTTCACGCGGAATCACCAGGGCCGATTCGGTTTCTTCTGCCCAGGCATCTCCGAAACGAACATATAAATGCTCGTTCACATCAACCGGTTGCTGATAGTATTCCAGGCACCTGTCGCATACTACCTCCACTGTTCCTTTAATGGCAATACCAAACTCCATGAAGGAACTTCTGCGAAGCAAATCAACTGACGCCGTCAGATCACCCGTCCGTACATCCGGGGAAGGATACTTCTCAAAGAACTTTCCCGATATGCCGAAGGTGTATGCGTGATGCCCCTCGCTTAATCCCTTGAAGGGAATGATATATTCTTCCAATCCTTTCACCTGAAAAAAATCGGATGCAAAAGTATAAATTATTGTCAGAATAAAAAAGAAAATCCTGTGAATAAAAATTATAACTAACTAAAAGTAAAATAATTACCATTCCCGTCCCTTATTAATCTTTCCCCTCCTCTTCATCGACGGTTCCATCATGAGCTTTTTCAGAAGGTAAAAATGCAAAGAATGGATCGGATGCATTTTATCAAACACATGAATTGCCAGAGTTCAAACTACAGGTTAAGGTACTTTTTTATGGTATCTTCCAGATCATTGACAAAATAATCATTCTTTGTCAGATAGCCGGTAGCCCCTTCCTTCCTGTACTGTTCCTTCAGCAAAGGATCATCATGGCTTGACAAAACCAGCACGGGTAAATCCTTTTGAACTTTTCGGATAGACCGAAGCAGATCCAGCCCTGTCGCCGGCTGATCCCCCTGGTTTCCAAAATGATGATCGGTAACTACCAGATCGGGTTCCATGGATAGAGCCGCCAGGCACTCATCAACGGAGGAAAATGTCTGCAACCTGATACCGGCCTGACTCCCTATGACATATTCCACCAGGCTTAATATGATGTTTTCATCATCAACAATGAAAACCAGTTTTTCCTTTTCCATTTTTCAGTTTCTCAATCAACATGTAAAAATGAACAAAATCAGCACACAAAACAAGTAACCGTTAGCTAAAGGCTGCGAGCCGGAAAACACCATTTTATCTGTGCACCCTTTCAGCACACCCGGGAAATACGGCCCTACATCAGAAGATACCTGCGGCAAATTTTTTCCTGGGAAAAAATTTTCGTTTTTCGTATCTTTAATGACCTTTTAATTCCTTTCCCATGGAACATCCAGTTCTTGAAATATCGGGATTCATTCTCAAGAAAGAATTCCTCTCCACGATACGGTTCAATGTTCTTGAAGATACGCTTGTATTGGAGAACAAAAAGCCTTTTCCGGGCTATTTCGGTAATAATCTGCCTGATACCGAAGAACCGCGTTCCGTTTTTCTTG
This sequence comes from Bacteroidales bacterium, assembly GCA_012517825.1. Taxonomy (NCBI): domain Bacteria; kingdom Pseudomonadati; phylum Bacteroidota; class Bacteroidia; order Bacteroidales; species Bacteroidales bacterium. Next base: position 2,693 of record JAAYUG010000175.1, read on the forward strand.
TATTGCAGGAAGCTGCTTCCCCTGAACTGGTGGGACGCTGGATAGCCACCGTAAAAAAGAGAGAAAAGCATACCTGTTACGGTAACTATGCTGAGTTAATCATTGGAAATGAAGTGTTTTCATCGATCAGGGTACTGGGGCTTGATTGCTTTTCGCGCATCGGGGAGCTTCAGGGAACCTTGCAGAAGGAAGGAGTCAAATTCAGAAAAGTTCGCCCCATTGAACAGGAAGGGCTGATCAAGGTCCATAAAACCTTTCTTCTTCAGGAAACAGAGGAAGGGAAATACCTTGATGTGAAAGACAACGCCAAAATGTATTTTACCCTCTCGCGGTTCATCAGCTGGCAGGACTTTGAAGCGATAACGCGTCAGGTTAAAAACAATTGCCGCAATCCGGTTTTTGATGCGGCTCTCGGAGGCTTATACCGTTACCGGGGATATGAAGACATCGTGCGCATTTTTTCGCCCCATCAGCGGGAAGCTCTTATGAAGGAATTGCCCGGCCTTTATGAAGTGGTTATGCGGCACCATTACAATTCCTGATGATCTTTCTGATGGCCTGCCGGTACCCATTTGTAAACTTTATCTGACCTTCGTACGGCCCCCGGAACCTTGAAAGCGATCAGCATTCCTTTGTGCGCAGAAGGGATGGTACCATGATCATCGCGCAGTTCGGTAATCTGCGTTTCCATTACGCCCGTTGTGGGGCCGATAATCAGCACTTCGTCGGTTGTGTAAAGCTGCCCTGCATCCATCTGCACCTCAGCCACCCCGATTTTCGCATAATAATTGACCACCTTCCCCAGGTACTCTTTCCTGCGGGTGGCATGCGACCCATAGCGCCGGCTCCATTCACCCATCTTCCGGCCCAAATAATAACCATCCCAGAACCCCCTGTTGAAAACACCGGCCAGCCTTTCTTTCCATAGCTGAATCTTTTCGTCTGAATAGGTATTTTCGGCAATAGACTGAAGCGCTTCATGGTAACAGGCTGTCACGGTTTTGACATATTCAGGTGATCGTGCCCTTCCTTCAATTTTCAGAACCGATATTCCGGCTTCCAGGATGCGGTCAAGAAAATCAATAGTGCACAGGTCTTTGGGCGACATTATGTACTGGTTATCTATTTCCAGCTGATATCCTGTTTCGGCATCGGTAACCAGATAACTTCTGCGGCATACCTGGAAACATTCCCCCCGGTTGGCCGAATGGTTGAATTCATGAAGGCTCAGATAGCATTTCCCGGAAATGGCCATACACAGGGCTCCATGGGCAAACAGTTCCAGCCTGACGGGTTTTCCTGAAGGTCCCGTGATTCTGCTGTTCTGAATTTCAGAATAAATATTTTTGATCTGATCAAGAGAAAGTTCCCTTGCCAGCACCACTACATCGGCCCATCGGGAATAAAACCGGAGCGATTCGGCATTGCTTATGTTCAGCTGGGTGGAAAGGTGTATTTCGAGCTTTCTGGAAGCGGCATATTCCAGCAACGACTGATCGGCCAAAATGACGGCGCTGATTCCCTCCCGGGCTGCTGCATCCAGCATTTCCCTTGCGCGGGGAAGATCTTCGTCGTACATCACTGTATTCAGGGCCAGATAGGTCCTGATCTTGTGACGGAATGCAATATCAAGTATTTCCCGCAGATCGCCCAGGGAAAAGTTAACCGACGAACGGGACCGCATGTTCAGGTTTTCCAGACCAAAATAAACTGAGTCGGCACCCCCCTGAATGGCAGCCATGAGCGATTCAAAAGAACCAACAGGTGCCATCAGTTCAATATCTTTTCTGCTGATTCCTTTCAGATCAATCATAATGGCCTGGAAGTATAATACGTATTGTGGTTCCTTTTCCCGGTTCCGATGCAGCAACGAAAATCCTTCCCTTGTGGTACATTTCAATGATCCGTTTGGAAAGACTCAGCCCGAGCCCCCAGCCTCTGCTCTTGGTTGTAAAACCCGGTTTAAAAATGGTTTTATGCAATGACCGGGGTATTCCTTTCCCGGTATCAATAACATCAATTATCACCTTTTCGCCCGAACGAACCAAGGTCACGGTAACTGTCCCTTTTCCTCCTTCCAGTGCGTCTACGGCGTTCTTCATCACATTTTCAAGTACCCATTCAAGGAGGGAACTGCTGGCCGGAGCCATTAAGGAATACATCGGCACATCGGCCTGAAGCACCACATCGCCCGAAACACGGGTTCTGATGTAATCCACTGTCCGCACAACCAGCTCAGTGAGATCAACAGACTTCATCACCGGTTCGGAACCTACCTTCGAAAAACGCTCGGTAATTTTTTCAAGCCGCCTGATGTCTTTCTCCATTTCATCCATAATATCGGGCGCTACATTGCGCTCTCTCAGAATTTCTGCCCAGGCCAGCAGCGAAGATGTCGGAGTTCCCAACTGATGAGCCGTTTCCTTGCTCAGCCCTACCCACACCTTGTTCTGTTCGGCCTTGCGCGAAGCACTGAAAGCAATATATGATACCAGAATAAACAGGGTGATCACCCCCAGCTGTATGAAAGGATATAACGTTAGCCTGGTAAGAAGAATGGAATTTTTGTAATAGATATAGTTCTTTTCACCCCCTCCGATTTCAATTACAATAGGATCATGCTGGGTTTTCATTACTTCCAGTTCCTTTTCAAGATATCCTTCCCTTGAAACCTTAAGTGAGTCAAGATTCCTCCAGGCCACGATTTCTCCTTTATGATCCACGAGGATCACCGGCACTGTGGTGTTATCCTGCACAACCTGCAGCAGAAAACTGAAATCCGTACCGTCAGGTTCCGGTAAAGCCAGCTTCTTGGTTGCTTCGGCCCACAGCAGTACTTTTTTCTCTTCTTCAGCAGAAAG
>JAAYUG010000176.1 GCA_012517825.1 Bacteroidales bacterium
ATTGCCCTGACTGTGGCAGGGAAAGCAGCGAATACCGCGCTCCGAAGGCTTCCAGGCCGGAACAGGCTCAGGAAGTTCCTTCGTGCGGTATGGGCGGATGCTGCTGCGGTATGTAATTCCGCCGCCGATCTATTTCACAACAATTTCATCGGCAAAGAACCAGGAAGTGCCGCCAGCTGAGGGATGCCATACCGGAAGGGCATAGGTTCCCTTGATGTCAAACCTTACGTAGCGTGCGGGTCCGGTATTGTTTGGAAACGACCATGAGCGGGTTACTTCTTCGTCTCTCTGGTCTCCGGTAACAGATTGATTGCCAATGGCCTTGTATGACTGGCCGTCGGTCGATACCAGGCAGGTGATGCTTGCCGGATGAAGAATCCAGCTTTTAGGATCATACAAAGTGCCGATGCTGGCTTCAGTAAATTCAGTAAGGGACCCAAGGTCAACGAGAATGCTTGCGTCGGTTCCTTCCCAGCCCAACCAGTGTACTTTAAAATCCGAAGCACCCTGTACGCCGTTTGTCAGAACCTGAAGATCTCCTCTGCTGTATTTGGCGGCCGGTAAAGGATTAGCTGAAACTTTTTTTCGGAATGCTTTGTTGTTTTCCACTTTTACATCAATGAACCGTAAGGTTGCCTGGTAGTACTGCTCAGGTGTCAGCCCGGCTTCATTCAGGGACCTTACTTTGTTCCGAAGGCAGGTTTGATAAAAGTCTTCGAGCATTTCGCGCATTTCAGGGCGGAGCAGGAAGCCTTTATCCTGTTCAATATACCAGCCGCGCGGCCCGAACATATCGTTCTTGCCGATTTCCATCAGTGCGTATTGCAGTGGAAGTTGCGCTACCTTTACATGCTGAAGAAAGGTTTCGTTCTGCGACACAGCATTTACTGCCTGCCGGAAGTATTCAAGATAGGCTGTGGTGTTCTTCTCTGACAGGAAAGATCCGGCATGCCAGACCGGTGATCCGTAAATATCAAGCCATTCACCGGTTTTCTGAATCTCATTTGTAAGATGATCAATGTACTTTCTGATCCAGGGAGCTGCCGGTCCGTAATATCCGTAAAGAAAATCATTGATGACGGAGTCGGTATTGATATAAGGATTCCATAAAAGCCTGGCAATCAGATAGCTTTTTAGTTCGGAAAATTCATGACCGATGTCGGTGTTCGATTGCTGAAAATGCTGGTAAGCATGATTTTCAGTAAAAAACTGAATATTGGGCTGCAGAACATGAAGGTTAGGGAACGGGGTTACATGGTGAGAGAAGTTTACGGTATAGTCCCATAAGTAAATATTGTTGGTGAGCTTGCCCCAATTGCGGATGTCCTGAACGAAGGAAAAACTGCTGCTGTCCTTTTCAATTGGTTTACTGCGGTTGACTTCAATAGTGCAGAGCATGATCTGTACATTGGGTGCAGGTTTTGTTTTTGCCGGAGCCTTCCGGGAATACTGATAGGCCAGCGTGGATATGGTTTTGTCAGGGAAGGCTGCCGCTACCTGGTTGACAAACCGTACAACTGGTCCCGACGGAGAACCTTCTTCCTCAATTATTTTCCTGCATTCAGGGCACTGGCAGTAGGAAAAATTGTCATTCTGGCTCACGGACCATACTTGCTTTTCAGGCTGCAACTGCATCTCCTGGCGCAGTTTTTCGATGGTCAGTCTGAGAACTTCAGGGTTGGATAAACACAGCTGGTCGTGAATCCGTTTCCCGTTTACCAGGGCAAAGTATTCCGGATGTGTTTCAAAATATTCCTGCCATGGAATCAGCCTGTTGAAGGTGTGAACGTAGTATCCTTTTGCAAACACTTCGTCAATGTTGTCAAGACGTTGCCAGTCCTGATAATCAGGATCCAGAGAAAAGGTTCCGTTGATAATACGGAGTGAATTGAACGGTTTGTCAGTGAATTGAATCGGGGGCAGCTGGATATCGGCTAATTTTGGATAATATTCGAAATCAGGGCTGAACTTTCTGCAACCAAGATATTTCTCCAGCAGGGAGACAACGCCATATATAACTCCTTTATGAGTTCCTCCGAGAATGTAGATTTTTCCTTTTTCTGAAAATATCGCAAAACCATCAGGATCCTTCACCCGGGCCAGCATTTCTTTATCCGTAAGGTTTTTCAGCCGGTTTGTATTTCCGATTGATATTTCACATCTGCCGGCTGTCGACTGATCAGCATGAACGGGCAATTCGGCGCCAGAAATTCTGAATATGGCCTGACGGAAAATTTCTGCCGCTCTTGTGTCTGCCGGCGTGGGTTGTAAAGGAATGACAATTGAGTATGGGCTTTTTCCGTTTTTTACCAGTAAAATGGGTTTTTGTTTCTGAGCTGAAACATGTCCTCCGCTGAAGAAAAGCAACAATATGCATACCGTTTTGAAAAGAAAGGAAAATACGTTAAGCCATATTTTATGATCTTTCCGTTTCATAAACAACAAAGTGTCGATTTTACAATTATTTTGCTGGTTCCAGGTTCAATAGTTCAACTTTTCTGAATTCGCAGGGGTGGCTTTCGGCCTGAAGGGAGATATAGCCTTCTTTCAGAGGTGTGCCTTCCGGAAGGGGAAATCCTTCAGGCAGCTCGCCACCAATCTGGGGTTTGGTATAGGTAAGAACCGTATCGCCGTTGACAATATGATGGATGATGCTATCGCCAAGAACAACTACTTCAACGGTAACCCACTGGTCGCCGTCAAAGGTTTTGGACGAAGATTCCGTGCAGTGTTGGGTAATTAACTGGTTGTTTATTACAATGTTTGTACCCGGTGTGCAGACGTTAGCTGTAGGACGCGGTCCTGCCCCCAGTCCGCCCAGCAACTGGCACTCGATAGAAACCGGAAAATCCTGGTTTAACAGCATGCTTTCAGGACTCTGGGAATGGAGCATAGCTCCGCTGTTCCTTAACCCCCATGATGGCCCGCCGGGAACCTGTTCTCCGGTAAACCGGTATTCCACACGCAGCTTATAGTGCGAAAAAGGGGTTTTGTAAAAAATATGACCGAATTCTCCCCGAAAGGTGTCGTATTCAGAATAGCTGACTTTCAGAATACCGTCTTCTACCCGGAATGTGTTTTTATAATTTTCACCCAGAGGATGACCTGTAATTTTAATTTTCCAGTCGTTCAAATCTTTGCCATTGAACAGGGCTATCCAGCCCTCGTTATTTTTTGCGGGCTGGGGCCTGTTGCAGAAGCTGGCCAGCATGGCAAAAAGGATCAGAAAAAGGAATGTTTTTGTTTTCATAGACAGGTTTCAGATTAATTTGTTTTATTATGCTTTTGCACTATGTTCCAATTGACTTTGAGCAAGGGCAGGTATATAAATTCTGTGATGCCAAATCTAAATGGAAATTTTGAAACCCCGAAAATTTTCCGGAAATTTGATTGGATAATTGCAATTTGGCTGGTTCTTTGCAGGTTATGGATTATACAGGAAAAATGCACTGACTATGAAAAAGAATTGGACACTCCGTAGTTCGCTGGCCCTGGTGACCGGCGGTACGCAAGGTATTGGAGAGGCAGTGGTGAGTGAACTTCTTGGCCACGGTGCCCGTGTGCTGGTTGTGGCACGAAACCGCGACGAGCTTTCAAGAAAAATTGAAGAATGGGTTAAAAAGGACCTCGAGGCAGACGGAATTGATGCCGATGTCAGCACAGCTGAAGGGAGGGAAAAAATTCTCAATGCCATCAAGAAGCGGTGGAACAGGCTTGATATTCTGGTCAATAATGTCGGCTTCAACATCCGGAAGAAAGCAATTGAATATACGGGTGAGGAGGTGCAGAAACTTTTCGATACAAACCTTTTTTCAGCTTTTTATCTGAGCAGAATGCTCTTTCCTTATCTGAAAAACTCGAACAACCCCTCTGTGGTCAATATGTCTTCGGTTGCCGGATTAACGCATCTGCGCACGGGTGCGGTTTATGCCATGACCAAGGCAGCTTTGAACCAGCTTACCCGAAATCTGGCGGTAGAATGGGCTTCTTATGGCATACGCGTAAATGCAGTGGCACCCTGGTACATTAAAACTCCCCTGGCCAATTCCGTTCTCCGTGATAAGGAGTACCTTGCCCAGGTGCTTGCCCGTACTCCGTTGGGGCGGATCGGAAAACCCGAAGAGGTCGCCTCCCTGGTCGCCTTTCTCTGCATGCCGGCTGCTTCATATATTACCGGTCAGTGTATTCCTGTGGATGGTGGGTTTTCTGTTTACGGCTTCTGATCCCTGAGAAAAAATAGTGCGCCGGTAAGCCATGCGGAATGCACAATAAGCCTCCCTGCATGTTTTTATTTTCGGCAAAAAAGTTTTGTTATTCAGATAACAAATGTAATTTTGCAGCCGAAATCCTGAGATCCTGATACGTCAGGTTCAAGGGAATCCAGGTTTATCATTATCAATCTGATCCGGAGGTATACTGATGGAAAAGAGAATTGCAAGCGTGCTTATTGTTATCCGCAATCTGAACAGCGTTCCAAAAGTTAATCAGATTCTTTCCGCGCATGGATCGGCCATTCGGGGCCGCCTTGGCCTGCCGATTCCGGAACGTGATATTTCCGTCATTTCCCTCGTGCTGGAAGCAACAACAGATGAACTGGGTTCCCTTACCGGCCAGTTGGGCAGGATTCAGGGAGTGGAAGTAAAATCTGTAATGTCTAAATTATCAGGAAATGAAAAAGAAGAGTAAATGGCTGGTGGTATGCCAGGGGATTTTTTTCTGCCTTGGAATGGTTGCTCATGCCCAGGAGGGAAGCACAATCTATGGAACCATAACCGACGAAAAAACCGGTCGCGGTGTGGCCGGAATTCATGTCTGGCTGAATGAAACAGAAGATACAGTTCCTTCGTCAGACGTAAAATATTTTGCCGTAACCTCCCTGAACGGCGAATACAGAATCAGGCAGATTCCGGCAGGTACCTACCAGTTCAGGGTTTCCGGGGTAGGATATGCCTCGGTAGCAAAAACAGTTGATGTTCCGGAGAACAAGGAGCTGAAAATTGATATGGCACTCCGGGAAAGGATTTTGTACCTGGACGGTGTGACCATAACATCCCTTCGCACGGAGCGGTTTGTTAGGCAGTCACCCTTTCCTACCGGCGTTATACGTGCTGAAGATGTATTGCGCATGCCGGCTTTGACCATGCCCGATATGATGTCGTACGAGCCGGGTGTATCGCTTGCCCGTGACGGAATATGGGCTACTACGGTCAATATAAGGGGATTAAGTGACCAGCGCATCATATCGCTCATTGACGGATGCCGGATTGAAACGGCAACTGACTTGGCCGGAGGACTTTCCATGATTGATCCTTCCGATATCGAACGGGTGGAAGTTATAAAAGGAGCAGGGTCGGCACTCTACGGTTCCGGAGCTATGGGGGGAGTGGTGAATATTATTACCAGAGATGCTTACTACAATGGCGTTCCCTATCTTTCAGGAACCGTTTCCACAGGTTATCACAATGTAAATGATTTGAAGTATGGCAGCCTCAACCTGTTTACCGGATCAAGGCAATGGAAGTTGAAATTGTCAGGCACCTGGAGGGATGCAGGAAATACTATGACTCCGTCAGGGGAACTTGCCAATAGCCAGTTTTCTGATAACAGCCTCGGAATCAGGCTGGGAATTAAAACGGGTGCCAATAAGGAATTCAGATTGGACGGGCAGCGTTTTTACGCTTCAAATGTTGGCCTGCCGGGCGGGAAAGTTTTTGGTTCAACGGCGGTGGTGAAGTACCCGAAGGAAGAGCGTGACCTGGCCAGTGCCTCCTATGCTGTTCACTATTTGTTTCCCGCCCTCAAAACCCTGTCCATAAAGTATTATGTACAGTACATACTGCGTGATACCAGGGCTGATGTGGGTGATTCCATCAGGGCAACACCTACGGGCAAACATCTTACTAACGGCATTCAGGTACAGAGCGAATGGGAATTTTCTGACCGGCACCAGCTGACAGCTGGAATGGAGGCTTGGCAGCGGATACTGAGAACCGAACGTGAAAACCGCCGTTACTTCTGGATACGAAACAGCGAAGGGGTGATTGTCGATACCAATACGGTAATCCGCGGAGAGATCCCTATCCCGGAGAGTTCTTTCCTTGACGCCGGTTTCTTTGCTCAGGACGAATTCTCCCTGATTCCCGGGAAACTGAAGCTTCTTACCGGTGGAAGAATTGATGGCATTACGGTTCGCAACAGTGAGGGGGTGGATCCTTTGTACATAATAACCAACGGGGTGCGCAATGATAATCCTGCGGGACAGAAAATCATTTTCCGTTCCCACAAGGCACAGGAATATACCTGGAGTTTGCATACAGGCCTGTTGTATACACTTACCGGTAATGCTGAGCTGGCTGTCAACCTGGCGCGGTCGTTCCGTGCACCCTCACTTGAGGAACGCTTCAAATACATCATGCTTCCGTCGGGTATGGTGAGGCTTGGAAATCCTGACCTGAAATCCGAGGAAGGCTGGTTTGCCGACGGAGGATTCCGATTCTGGGGGCAGAAATTCACCATCATAGTGAACGGTTTTGTTAACCGTCTGAATGATCTGGTTGTGGAAAAGCCGGGTTTTTTCCTCTACAGCTTTACTTCAACCCCGGAAGATGTGGATACCATTCCTGCCCTGGTTAATTCCAATGTCAGCAAGGCAGTCCTGTATGGTACCGATGGAAGTTTCACATGGAATCCCGTCGGAACATTGATTCTTTATGGAAAATATGCCTGGGTAAGAGGAAAGGATATTTCCGACAGTGCGGCAGTAAATCTGCCCCAGATAGCTCCTCTGAACGGAGAAGCCGGATTTAGGTATTTCTTCAGAAAGGCAGGAACCATTGAGATTGCTGTTCAGATGGCCGATAAACAGGACCAGGTTGCAGCCGGTGAAAAGGTTACCGGAGGATATGCCATATACAATGCAGGGTTTTCATCAGTTCCTCTTCCTGTCGGACCAATAAAAGCCGAGCTGGCCTGTGGTGTACAGAATATTTTTGACCGATCCTACCGGAATCACCTGGCAACAAACAGGGGAATAGTAAAAGACGAACCGGGCAGAAATATCTACCTGAGGCTGCTCGTGAGATTTTAAAAAAGAATGGTTTTTGGAGTGTGCACGGAAATCCTTTCTGTCCGCACTCCAAACTCTTTGACCATTAAAGCACAAGAGCCAGAATCACACATAAAAAGAACCAATAGGAACAAAACCGATAATTTCGGTACTTTTGTTGCCTATGGCAAAGGGGGATAACAGAGCCGCATTATTCATTGAAATTAAAGGCCTGGTTCAGGGAATAGGATTCAGGCCTTTTGTTTATCGGCTTGCTATGGAAAAAGGCATAACCGGCTGGGTAAAAAATTCTCTTACGGGGGTTGAAATCCATGCAGAAGGACCGTATGCCAGCGTTTATTCTTTTGTGCAGGAAATCCCTTTAAAAGCACCGGTAGCAGCCATTATTGAAAGCATTACCCCGCGGGAGGCCATTCCCAATGGTTATGCCGATTTTTCCATTCATCCAAGTACTCAGGATGTCGACCAGATTACCCTGGTCAGTCCCGACATTGCCGTATGCCCCGACTGCCTTGACGATTTGAAGCATCAACCCCACCGGTTGCACTATCCGTTTATTAATTGCACCAATTGCGGTCCCCGTTTTTCCATTATCCGCAGTCTTCCATACGACAGGGTCAATACCACCATGGATGTTTTTGCGATGTGTTCCCGCTGTGCTGCCGAATACGGGGATATCAGCAACCGCCGGTTCCATGCCCAGCCGGTAGCCTGCAATGATTGCGGTCCGACCTATCAGCTGTATGCCTCCGGGGAAATGGAAACACGGTTTGAAGCCATTCTGGAGAAAACGGTGAAACTGATTGAGGGAGGAAAGGTTGTGGCCTTGAAGGGTATCGGCGGATTTCACCTGATGTGCGATGCGCTGAACAGCAATGCTGTTGAAACGTTGCGCCGTAACAAACTGAGGGAAAAGAAACCCTTTGCCGTGATGTTCCGGGATATTGACACCCTGAGAAAATATGCCCTTGTCAATCAGGAAGAGGAAGCCCTGCTGATGTCGTGGCGTCGCCCTGTTGTCATTTTGCCGGCCATCAGGGACCTGGCTCCGGGCGTATCTTCGGGTTTCCCGACTATAGGAGCTTTGCTGCCCTATACCCCTTTCCACTTCTTGTTTTTTGAGAGGATGGCTCTTGATGCGGTTGTGCTTACCAGCGGAAATCTTTCTGACGAACCGATTGTTATTAGCAACGAAGAAGCAATCCGTCTGTTTAGTCCCTGGTGTGGCGGGGTTCTGGTTTATAACCGGGAGATCTATAACCGGAACGACGATTCGGTAACAATGGTTATCAATGGAAAGGAACGAATTATACGCCGTTCACGGGGATATGCTCCTTTGCCTGTGCAGATTATGGCTAATGTGGAAGGAATTGTGGCTGCCGGGGCCGAGCTGGTCAACTGTTTTGCCGCAGGCCGGAAGAATTATGTTTTCCTGAGCCAGCATATCGGCGACCTGAAGAACTTCGAAACCTATGCGTTTTATCGGGAAAGCCTTGACCGCTTCCTGCACCTGTTCCGTATCCGTCCCCGTCTGATTGCGGCTGATCTGCATCCTGACTACCTGAGTACACAGTATGCCCTTGAAAGCGGCCTGCCTGTTGTTCGTATCCAGCATCATCATGCCCATATAGCCTCCTGTATGGCCGAAAACAACGTGGAAGGGCCGGTAATAGGAGTGGCATTCGACGGAACCGGCCTTGGTGATGACGGCACCATCTGGGGAGGAGAATTTATGCTGTGCGATTTCACCGGATACCGGCGCATAACGCATCTGCCTCACATTGCTTTGCCCGGCGGCGATCTGGTAACCCATGAGCCGTGGAGAACTGCTCTGAGTATGGTTTTGCAGATTACAGAGGACGAAGACTATATTTTTCGTCTTCCCTTTCTCAGAAAAATTAAACCTGATGCGGTTCGTCTGGTAAAAGCCGCTTTGGAAAAAAGGATAAATGCTCCGCTTTCCTCCAGTGCCGGGCGCTGGTTTGACGGGGTGTCTGCCCTGGCCGGGATATGTACCGAGGCAGGTTTTCATGCCGAAGCCCCTATGCGCCTGGAAGCTGCCCTTGATAGGGGGAATGCGTTTGCCTACCCCTTTGCTTATGAGGGTCACCGGATTGACCTGAAGGAGGCCGTCAGTGCCATTATTACAGATTCCATGGTTCAGGGAAATGCCGGGCGCATTGCAACAGGATTTCATAATATGCTGGTCGGGCTGATTGAAAAGGTGGTTTCTGAAATCTCAGAAGAAACTGGCATACGAACGGTTGCTCTTTCAGGTGGCTCTTTTCAGAACAGGTATTTGTCGGAGCAGGTTGAAAACCGTCTCTCGCAGGCAGGTTTCAGGGTGCTGATCCACCGGAATGTTCCCTGCAATGACGGAGGGCTGGCACTGGGACAGATCATGATTGCGGCATTAAAGCCTGGTAACCAATAAATTAAGCGTCATGCACGAACTTTCCATTGCTGTCAATATTGTGAGTGAGCTGGATCAAATAGTCCGAAAGGAAAACGCGGTAAAGGTGGTTTCCTTTACCCTGAAAATAGGGACTTTATCGGGCATTGTGCCTGAAGCACTTGATTTTGCTCTTGAATCAGCCGTCAAAGAAACATTATGCGAAGGGAGCACATGGAAAATCGAAAAGGAAGAAGCCATGGGAAAGTGCAGTGTATGCTTCCATGAGTTTCCCATGGAGGAAATTTACTCTCCCTGCCCTGTCTGCGGTGCCTTTAATCCGGAAATTATTGCAGGCCAGGGACTGAAAATAGTTTCGGTCGAAATCGAAGAATAGAACAGGATATTGTTGTATTTAATACCTTTGCTGAAAAACAGACTATGTGCGAAACTTGCGGATGCGGAGAACCCGGTAAAGACGGAATAAAAATTGTCAGGCCCGAAGACCTCGAACACGAACATGCTCACGAGCAGGGCCTGCCCCATGAACATGATACAATAACCCACGTACATCCTCACACCCATGGGCACGGGCACGTTCATACCCATGAGCACAGCCATCGGGAAGATCATCATCACCACGACGTACATGAACATGAGGATCAGCATGTTCGCATTAAGGAGGTTCATGTTGAACTGGACATCATGCAGAGAAATAACCTCATGGCCGAGCGTAACAGAGGTTTTTTCGAAGCGCGCGATATTTTAGCTTTCAATCTGGTCAGCTCTCCCGGTTCCGGAAAAACAACCCTGCTCGAGAAGACCCTTGTTACCTTGAAGGACAAAGCACCGGTTTGTGTCATTGAAGGAGATCAGCAGACTGTGAACGATGCCATGCGGATCAGGGCAACCGGGGTACCGGTGGTACAAATCAATACCGGAAACGGATGCCATCTTGATGCGGATATGGTACGAAAGGCGGTAGCTGAGCTGAATCCTGCTATGCATTCGGTTTTGTTCATTGAGAATGTCGGAAACCTTGTTTGTCCTGCCTTGTTTGACCTCGGGGAGGCGCACCGTGTAGTGATTGTCAGTGTTACTGAAGGGGAGGACAAGCCCCTGAAATACCCCAATATGTTTCAGACGTCCGGTCTGTGTATTATCCACAAAACAGACCTGTTGCCTTATCTTGACTTTGATGTGGAAAAATTCCGCACCTATGCTCTCCGGGTGAACAACAAACTGGAGTTTCTGGAAGTTTCTTCACGAACCGGCGCCGGACTGGACGCCTGGATTGCATGGATTGAAAAGCACCGGAAATAAACCCGGGGAGTTTCTGAGAATATCCTTTCAATCCTCAGGGTATACGAACGATCCGAATTGCACTGTCAGTGAAACAGCCGGCTGAAATACCTTCCCAGCCGGCTGTTTTATGATTCGGGTCATGCCGGCTTTCAGGGTCAGACTGCATTCAGAGCCTGTTCAAGGTCGGCTTTGATATCATCGACATGTTCTATGCCGACAGATAAGCGCAATAAACCAGGTTCCACTCCGGCCAGGATCTGTTCTTCCAGCGAAAGTTGTTCATGGGTGGTGGAACTGGGATGGATGATCAGTGTTTTGGCATCGCCGACATTGGCAAGATGGCTGATGAGTTTCACCGATTCAACCAGCTTGTCAGCGGCTTCTTTTCCTCCTTTTACTTTGAAGGTAAGAACTCCGCCAAAACCATGCTTCAGGTATCTGCTGGCTATCTGGTGATACGGATCTTCGGGGAGGCCCGGATAATTCACGGCAACCACTTTGGGATGTTGCTGAAGCCACCGGGCTATTTCCAGGGCATTGTCGACATGCCTTTGTACGCGCAGTGACAAAGTCTCCAGTCCCTGCAGGAGCAAAAAGGCATTGAACGGACTCAAGCTGGGGCCATAATCGCGTAAACCTTCTACTCTTGCACGGATGATGAAAGCGATATTGCCAAAGGGGCTTCCAGCTCCGAAAACATCCCAGAACCGGAGGCCGTGATACCCTTCGGAAGGTTCGGTAAATTGCGGAAACCTGCCATTATTCCATGGGAAATTCCCTGCATCCACAATAACTCCGCCAATGCTGGTTCCGTGACCTCCAATCCATTTGGTAGCACTTTCAACAACAATATTGGCACCGTATTCTATAGGCCGGCACAAATAGCCGCAGGCACCAAACGTATTGTCCACGATCAGAGGAATGCCATGCTTTTGTGCAACTCTGGCAATGGCCTCAAAATCGGGAACGTTGAATCGGGGATTTCCAATGGTTTCCAGATAAATGGCTTTGGTTTTGTCGTCGACAAGCCGGTCAAATTCCTCCGGTGTATCCCCGGCCACAAATCGCACATCAATCCCGAGGCGTTTAAATTGCACCTTAAACTGATTATAGGTGCCGCCATAGAGGAAAGAAGTGGAAACAATGTTATCACCGGCCCCGGCAATGTTGGTAATGGCCAGAAACTGAGCCGCCTGTCCCGATGAGGTTGCCAGAGCGGCAGCTCCTCCCTCAAGGGCCGCTACCCGTTTCTCGAATACATCATTGGTGGGGTTCATTATTCGCGTGTAAATGTTGCCAAATTCCTTCAGCCCGAATAATCTGGCGGCATGTTCCGCATTGTCGAACAGGTAACTGGACGTCTGATAAATGGGTACAGCACGGGATTTGGTTATAGGATCAACTTCCTGCCCCGCATGTACCTGAAGTGTTTCAAAATGTAATGATGCCATATGTTTCAAATTTTTTAAGATGGGAAATTTATATCTTCTGAAAAAACATCATGTGCACGGAACCGGCATCAAGCCTCCCCGTGCATGTCCATGCACCATGCCGTATGATGATGAACGCTCAGGTTGTAAGAAGCCTGAAACAGGAAAACAAACCAATGAGAATTTTTCATATCGTAATCAATTTATATTTCCGCCTGCCTTTGCCTGCGGTCAGGATTTGGCACCTTGTCGGTATGACAGGTTGTCAGAGGGTCACAGAGCCTGTTCTCTCGCCTCTTCTTTATAAATCAATTACGGTTCAGGGGACTACGTAATTGAATGAGCAAATAAAGATATTTTTGTCTTAATTTCCAAACTTTTTTTCTACCAGTTAAACTGAAAACCTGGCCCGAGCAGGAAGAAGAACTGCTGGTCTTTCATCATATATCCTGCTCCGAAATGAAGCGGGATCTGAATCTTGGCAGTGGACTTGGTCGGGTAAATGCTTCCGAGCACTACAAAGCCGACATCGCGTTTGGCGGTTTCGCTGAAGTTGAAAGCATTCATTGCAATAAATCCTGCGCCGATACGGAAGGGTTTCAGTTTGGCCACCTTGTCGGGTTCATAGAAGCTGAACTGTGCCAGCACAGCCATGCTGATACCGTAGAGTCCGCCATATTTGAGCTTGTGGTCAAGAACTCGGCCGGCCGTATCCTTGATAGCTTCCCTCTTAACTGTAATCAGACCTCCGGGAAAAGAAACATCGAGGTCAAATTTGTATCGTTTCTGAAGGACCAGGTCAATGCGCTTGCTGATTTCGTTGTCGTTCTTGTTCTGGATGTTCATTTCAATACGTGCCCAGTCGTCCAGTTCGTATGTTTTCTTCGAAAGATAGCTGTTGAGTGAAATGTCTTTTTTAACGCAGTCCTTTGTGCCATAAAACGGATACCTCGGAGAGTTCTCCCCGGGGCATACAACAATGTTGTCGATGGTTTTCATATCCACCAGTTGTCCTTTGATGTTGGTTACTCTGACGTCAATTTTCAGGTACTGCTTGCCGTACAACTGGTCTTCATCAATCCGTCTTGGTACGAAACTGAAAACTACGTCTCTCACACCTTCAGGGTAGATGATCGGACTTTTCAGGGTAGCAACATTTCTGTCAATGTCTCCGTAATTGACAAACATGTAATCGAGCTGACGGGGAATCTGATACTC
The DNA here is from genome assembly GCA_012517825.1 of Bacteroidales bacterium. Lineage (NCBI taxonomy): Bacteria > Pseudomonadati > Bacteroidota > Bacteroidia > Bacteroidales > Bacteroidales bacterium. The sequence goes on from JAAYUG010000176.1 coordinate 13,412, forward strand.
TTTCACCGTAAGTGCTATCCCTGTATTTTCGTTTTGGTTGAAAAGAGAAATTCTTCTCTTTTCAATCGTAACGGGAATTTTGATTTTCATGAGTGCCAGGTTCTCATTCCTGATCAGAGTGTCGGAGGTCAGATCCATCACATCCTCGAACACAAACCGGGCTTTATGAAGGCCTTCCCCTTCGATTTTGATGTTGACGGTTTCTCCCGGATAAACCCCCAGATCCTGCGTCCAGTCGCCCCCTTCGTGCATCACGCTTACCCGGGTGACCGTCGTCCTGGGGGTAATGTTCAGATTGGTAATGAACCGTGGTTCATCGCCATCCTTTATATAAAGGTATCCTTCGGTAATCCGGTGATAGTTGTAGGGGCGCAGGATACACAATACCCGGTTATTGGCCAGGCTGTTGCGGGTAAAAATTTCCGCCACAAGCCGTCCTCCGGGTTTTTCCTGATCTTCCACCCTGTAGGTTTTGTTCATTACCAGGGTTCTGTTGTCGTCCATCTGAATTTCAACTCCTTCGCTCCGGTTCTTTTCATCCAGGGTAATTTCTTTCTTGTCAATGCTGAGAAAAGCTAGGCGGCTGGCCTTTACATTGAATTTGTATTCAACCGGAGGCAGGTCATAGATAATCCGCTTGTTTTCGTCAACAAAAGGCCTTATGGTCTGAAGTCGGATGCGGACCGTCCGCTGTCCCGGCAGCCTGGGCAGCAGATGAACCCGCAAAGTGCCCTGTGATTCTGAAATGCGATAGTCAATGTCTTCTCCCGTGGTCCATTGGCCCGTAATCCGGATATTGCGCGGATTGCCGGTAACCAGTTCCAGTACCTTTTCCTCGCCTATAAAAAGCTCGTCACTTTCAGGATAAATGTGAGCCGATGTCAATGTGTAGGGAAGTATGTGAAGTGTATAGTAGGATTCTGTTGTATCACCGGCACTTTGAATACCAAAGGTGAACTGCTGAAGCTGGCTCTGGGTAAGGTTGCGCATCTGAAGGCGGCACCGGTAATAGCTGTTGTTTACATATAACAAACTGTCAATCAGATTGTAATCGGCCGATCCAACCAGCCGGATACTCCGTATTTTCTGAACCTGGTGAGGATATAAAAGCAGTTCGCAAACTTCATCATCCCGCTGGTACCTGAATGGGAGATAATCCAGGTTCCCGATCCGTACCAGATTGCCTGCTGAAGAAAAATTTGTGGTATCAACCCTTACAACAATTTCTTTGAAAAAGCTGAATATAGCGTTTTCCTGAGCGGAAAGACCAGGCGAATTAAATGCAAGAATCAGTCCGGCAATCCAATAGGCAAATCGTCTCATATACCATTTAATTGAAGAATGGCAAAAGTACAAAAAGACCCTTGTGTTTTCAAAAACATCTATCATTCTGATATAACAACGAAAAGTATATCGAAATATGTTGTAAAATATCCGGGAAGTCGTTTTATGAGGAGGTATTGGGCATCATAAATCGGTATCTTTGACAGGCATAACAGCGGGAATTATGATTAATAAACAGATCATTTCACCGGAGAGTATTCTTGTAGTTGGAGGTTCGAATAACATTCACAAACCGGGGGGCAAAATAGTCAAGAATCTTAAGGACGGGTGGTTCAGGGGGCAGTTGGTGGTAATGAATCCGGGAGAGGATGAAGTACAGGGTTTCCGATGTTTCAGGGAGCTCAGCGATGTTCCTTCGGTTGATCTGGCTATTCTGGCTATACCTGCCAAACAATGTCTGCCGGTGGTTGATTACCTGGCCCGGCAAAAGGAGGTAAAGGCATTTATTATTATTTCTGCAGGCTTTAGCGAAGAAGGGCCGGAAGGGGCTGTCCTGGAGAAAGCCCTGGTATCTATTGTGAATGAAACAGGCGGTTGTCTTATCGGGCCGAATTGCATTGGTGTACTGAACCAGTACTATTCGGGGGTATTTACTTCACCTGTGCCGGAACCTGACCCTCTGGGATGCGAGTTCATTTCCGGTTCGGGGGCTACTGCTGTATTTATCATGGAATCTGCTTTGACAAAAGGGCTCAGATTTTCTTCCGTTTATACGGTTGGCAACAGCGCACAGGTTGGGGTAGAAGAACTGCTGGAATATATGGATGAAACCTTTGATCCTTCCGTCAGCCCGAAAGTGAAGATACTGTATCTTGAAACGATCCGGAACCCGGATAAACTGCTAAAGCATGCATCTTCGCTCATCCGGAAGGGGTGCAGGATTGCCGCCATCAAGGCCGGAGGGTCGGAGGCCGGAAGCCGTGCAGCCAGCTCGCACACAGGCGCCATGGCAAGCTCTGATCTGGCTGTTGAAGCGCTTTTCCGCAAAGCGGGAATTGTAAGATGTTTCGGGCGTGAAGAACTTACAACGGTTGCTTCGGTGCTCATGCATCCCGACTTCTCCGGAAAAAATGTGGCTATCATTACCCATGCCGGCGGGCCGGCTGTAATGCTTACCGATGCCCTTTCATACGGAGGAATGCAGATACCTGAAATCAAGGGCCCCGATGCCGATGCCCTTCTGGCAAAGCTGAATCCGGGAGCCTCTGTTAAAAATCCGATCGACCTTCTTGCAACAGGCACAGCCCAGCAACTCGGCGAGGTAATCGATTACTGCGACAAAAAGTTTGATCAGATCGACGCCATGACCGTAATTTTTGGCAGTACCGGCCTTGCTCCTGTTTTCGACGCCTATGAAGTACTGCACCATAAGATGCAGACCTGCCGCAAGCCCATTTTCCCGGTTCTGCCTTCTGTCTATTCGGCCAGAAAAGAGGTTGAATTCTTCCTTTCCAAAGGGCATATCAATTTCCCGGATGAGGTTCAGCTGGGCAAAGCCCTGGTGCAGGTTCACAATACTTCCCGGCCGGCAGAGGAGAAAATCTACCTTGAAGGGGTGAATATTCAGGAATCGCGCCAGATAATTGAGAATGCCCCTGAAGGGATGGCGTCTTTTGAAGTGGTGCAGGGACTTCTGAAGGCTGCAAATATTCCTTTAGTACCGACCAGTGTCATCAGCAATCCTTCCGATCTTGCAACTGAAGCAAAAAGGCTGGGGTACCCACTGGTGATGAAAGTAACAGGACCTTTGCATAAAACCGATGTGGGAGGCGTCTCTCTTAATATCCGAACTGAAAAACACCTGCAGGCAGAATTTGAGCGGCTTATGCTGATTGACGGGGCTACCGGAGTCATGCTTCAGCCGATGATAAAGGGAACTGAACTATTTATCGGAGCCAAATATGAACCCACCTTCGGACATGTTATATTGTTCGGCCTCGGCGGCATCTTTGTCGAGGTTCTTCACGACGTGTCCTCGGGCCTCGCTCCCTTAACCTTTAATGAAGCATATTCCATGATCCGTTCCGTGAAAAGCTATAAAATTATTAAGGGTGCAAGGGGAAAACCCGGTCTCGACGAAGATGTTCTGGCCGGTATTATTGTCCGGTTATCGTCTTTGCTTCGTTTTGCAGTTGAAATTAAGGAAATTGACCTCAACCCCCTCATCGGGCAGAAAGATAAAATCCAGGTGGTTGATGCCCGCATTCTGATAAAAAAGTAAAAACCAGCAGGTTAATTCGGCCCTTCCGTAAAAATCCGGCAACATCGGTTCTTAATTCATAGAATTTGATTATTTTGCGACCTATGTTATATAACATAAATTTTTTAATCCAATGATTATTAAACAGTTGTCAGTTTTTCTCGAGAACAAAACCGGCAGGCTTACCGAAGTGCTTACCGCACTGGGAGCGGAAAAAATCAACGTCAAGGCGCTGACGGTTGCCGACACTTCCGATTTCGGGATTCTGAGAATGATTGTTTCCGACCCCGAACGTGCTCTGCATCTTCTGCGCGAAAAAGGTTTTTCCGTGAATCTGACCGATGTAATTTCAATAGCAACACCTTGTGAGGCAGGGTCTTTTGCAAAGGCTCTTGCTCTGATTTCCGAAAAAAACATTAGCATCGAATACCTCTACGGCTTTTCCATCGGGCAGAAAGCTGCTATTGTCCTGCGGGCCGAAGATGTGCAGAGTGCTCTGGAGGCACTGAAAAGCAGCAAAATGGATCTGCTGAACGCAGAAGAGCTGAACAATTTATAGTTACGAACCATGATCTGGAACAGGCCTGTTGAATGCATGCCGCGCGAAGAGCTGAAAAGGCTTCAGGATGCACGGCTCCGGGAAGTTGTTGAACGGGTTTACTATAACGTGCCATGGTACAGGGAAAAAATGCAGAAAGCGGGACTTAGTCCCGACGACATTCGTGGAACAGACGACCTGTACAGGCTTCCCTTTACTACCAAGGAAGATTTGCGGGAAACCTATCCTTTCGGGATGTTTGCTGTTCCCCTGAGTGAAATTCTCAGGGTGCATGCTTCTTCCGGTACTACCGGAAGAGCAACGGTGGTAGGGTATACGCGTCGTGATCTTGGAATGTGGAGCGAGGTGGTTGCCCGTTGCCTTGCCTGTGCCGGTGTGGGCAGGGAAGATATTATTCAGATTGCCTACGGATATGGATTGTTTACCGGCGGTCTTGGATTGCATTACGGAGCAGAAAAAATCGGTGCAGTGGTCGTTCCGGTTTCGGGAGGCAATACGAAAAGGCAGATTCAGCTCATGAAGGACTTCGGAAGTACGGTTCTTGCCTGTACTCCTTCTTATGCGCTGTATCTGGCAGAGGCAATGGAAGAAGAAAAAACTGATATCGGCAGCCTCAGACTGCGCGTAGGAGTTTTTGGCGCTGAGCCCTGGACTGAAAGCATGCGCAGGGAAATTGAAAACAGACTCAACATAAAGGCTATTGACATTTACGGCCTGAGCGAAGTAATTGGTCCCGGCGTTTCATGCGAATGCGAATACCAGGATGGCCTGCACATCAACGAAGATCATTTTATTCCCGAAATCATCGATCCCGAATCGCTTAACCCTCTGCCTCCGGGTTCGCGAGGTGAACTGGTATTTACTACTGTAACAAAGGAAGGATTGCCGTTGATCCGCTACCGTACCCGTGACCTTACTACCCTGAACTACGAAACCTGCCGCTGCGGAAGAACCATGGTACGAATGGCCAAGTGCACCGGACGGAGTGATGATATGCTGATTATCAGGGGTGTCAATGTGTTTCCGTCCCAGATCGAAAGCATACTCCTCGAAATGAACGAAACGAAGCCGCATTACCTGATTATTGTTGACAGAGTCAATAACCTTGACACCTTGCAAATTCTGGTGGAAGTGGAAGAACTTTATTTTGACAAAATCAGTCAGCTTCAGGGATTACGCGACCGCCTGCAGCAGCAGGTTGAAAGTACTCTGGGAATATCGGCCGATATCAAGCTGGTGGAACCCAAAACCATCGAGCGTTTTGAAGGAAAGGCACGCCGGGTGATCGACAAGCGGAAATTCTGAACGGCGAAATCATTCTTCCCTCCAGGGATGATCGAAAAGCCGGTTTGTAACAACTGATTTAAAGCAAAACTGCCTGAAAGGCAAATATGTTACAGATAAGTGTTTCTTAACAGATGGCAAAATGTAAGTTTTCATTGAAAGGTTTATAATTTAGCCTCGCAAACAGAAACCTTATGCAAGATACTCCGGTTGAAAGGAGAATTGTTCAGAAAGTTCTGGATGAATGCGGTGTGAACGATCTTGCCGTTGCTTCCATCAGGGAACTGGTCCGCGTAGTAGATCTGATCGAAAGGGAAAGCGGAGTTCGTTTTGTCAGGATGGAAATGGGTGTACCCGGGCTTCCATCACCAGGGATTGGCGTAAAGGCTGAAATAGATGCATTACATAAAGGTGTTTCAGCCATTTACCCCAACATAGAAGGAATCCCTTCACTGAAGGATGAAGCTTCACGTTTTGCCCACCTGTTCCTTAACATTACTATAGATCCGAGAGGGTGTGTCCCAACAGTCGGATCTATGCAAGGATCCATGGCTGCCTTCATGGTAACAAGCAAATTATTTCCCCAAAGGGGTACAACCTTGTTTATTGATCCCGGTTTTCCTGTACAGAAACAGCAACACAGGGTTCTCGGAATTCCTTTTGAGTCGTTTGACGTATATGATTTCCGCGGCCCGAAGCTTGGTGATAAGCTCAAATCGTATCTCGATACCGGCAAAATATCCTCCATCATTTATTCCAATCCCAACAACCCTTCCTGGATCTGTTTCTCAGAAAAGGAACTCGAAATTATCGGAAAACTGGCATCGGAATATGATGTTATTGTAATTGAAGACCTGGCCTATTTTGGCATGGATTTCAGAAATGATATATCGGTTCCGGGCAGTCCTCCCTACCAGGTAACCGTGGCAAAGTATACCAACCAGTACGTTTTGCTGGTGTCAAGTTCCAAAGTTTTTAGCTATGCAGGGCAGAGAATCGGGATCCTGATGATTTCCGATGCTCTGTATGAACGTAGTTACCCGGCTCTGAAACAGTACTTTGGCACGGAATTCTTTGGGAAGGCATTGGTGTACGGCGCACTTTATGCACTTTCAGCCGGAGCCGGACATTCAGCCCAGTTTGCCCTGGCTGCCATGCTGAAATCTGCCAGCGACGGGAAATATAATATTGTTGAAGGGGTGAGGGAATATGAAAGAAAGGCAAAACGGATGAAACAAATTTTTTTGTCCAACGGATTTCATCTGGTATATGAACGGGATGAAGACAAGCCCCTGGCCGATGGCTTCTACTTTACTCTGGCGTATAACGGACTGAATGGTTCCCAACTACTGAAGGAGTTACTTTTCTATGGAGTGAGTGCCATTTCATTGCAGATCACAGGAAGTACACGTCAGGAAGGGCTGAGAGCCTGCGTATCGCAGGTTGGAATGGACCAGCTCGACGAACTGGAACAGCGGATCAGGCTTTTTCACCGGCATCACCGGAACGGAAACAGGAAGGAAAATGCAAATTGACAAAAATGATTACTTTCGTTTTCAATATTGATCATAATCCGATGGGTTTTTCTGTCGGAAAAAGGTTTTGCTAATTATCTGTACATGAGATATAACACATAAAGTTATGGTATATGGGTAAAATTCGGGGAGCCATTGTTGTTGATACCGAGCGGTGCAAAGGATGTGAGTTGTGTGTGGAAGCATGCCCCACAGATGTTATCCGTATGGAGCGCAAAGTGAACAGCAAGGGGTATCATTTTGCCTACATGGAACATCCTGAAAACTGCACAGGTTGTATGAACTGCGGGATTATATGTCCTGACGGTGCCATTACTGTGTACCGGGTTAAAGAAGAAAAAGTCAGTCAGGAAACCTGAATATTATGGGCGAAATACGATTGATGAAAGGCAATGAAGCCATTGCCGAAGCTGCCATCAGGGCAGGCTGTGATGCCTATTTTGGATATCCTATTACACCTCAGTCGGAAGTACTGGAGTACCTGATGGCCGAAAAACCGCACGAGCGGACCGGCATGGTGGTCCTTCAGGCAGAGAGCGAGGTAGCCGCTATCAACATGGTTTACGGTGCCGCCTGTACCGGAAAGAAGGTAATGACTTCCTCCTCAAGCCCCGGAATCAGCCTGATGCAGGAGGGAATTTCCTACATCGCCGGAGCAGAACTGCCCTGCCTGATTGTAAATGTTGTACGGGGCGGTCCGGGACTCGGCACCATACAACCTTCACAGGCAGATTACTTTCAGGCAACCAAGGGAGGTGGACATGGCGATTACCGCCTGATTGTGCTCGCTCCGGCATCGGTGCAGGAAATGGCCGACTTTGTAAAACTGGCATTTGACCTGGCTTTCAAATACCGCAACCCCGCCATGATCCTTTCCGACGGGGTTATTGGACAGATGATGGAAAAAATTGAATTGTTCGAGCCGGTTCCCAGAACGAACGAATTCGACCAGTCGTGGGTAACTACAGGAAAAACTTCCGACCGGCAACGCAATATTATTACTTCCCTGAACCTTGATCCGTATTTGCAGGAAAAGCATAACCATCACCTGCAGGAAAAATATGCAAGGATGCGCAGGGAGGATGTCCGGTACGAAGCAATTGCCTGTGAGGATGCTGACTACCTTTTTGTGGCCTATGGCTCCAGCGCCCGTATCTGTCAGAAAGCCGTCCAGCTTGCGCGGAAAAAGGGAATTAAAGCCGGGCTCTTGAGGCCCATTACACTCTTCCCTTTTCCTGAGAAAATTATTGCCGATTTGGCACATTCGGTAAAAGGAATGCTGGCGGTTGAAATGAGTGCCGGCCAGATGGTTGAAGATGTGCGGCTGGCCGTGAACGGAAAAATACCGGTTGAACATTACGGCCGCTTTGGGGGTGCTGTCCATTCGCCCGAAGAAGTTCTTGAAGCACTTGAGGAAAAAATTGTAAAACCTGCCGTATGAACCTCGAAGACATCATTCGTGAAGAAAACATAGTCTATCGCCGTACGCCTTTGCTTACCGACAAAGCTCTTTCGTATTGTCCGGGATGCGGGCACGGCACCACCCACCGGCTGATTATGGAAGTAATCGAGGAGATGGGTATTCAGTCGGAAGTAATCGGAATCGCCCCCGTCGGATGTTCTGTACTGGCCTATGAGTTTATGGATATTGACATGGTCGAGGCAGCGCATGGGCGTGCTCCGGCAGTAGCCACAGGGATCAAACGTACATGGCCCGGGAAATTCGTTTTCACCTACCAGGGTGACGGCGATCTGGCAGCAATTGGTACTTCTGAAACAATTCACTGTTGTAACCGGGGCGAAAATATTACCATAATTTTTATCAATAACGGTATCTATGGAATGACCGGTGGACAAATGGCCCCTACCACCATTCCCGGTATGAAGTCATCTACTTCCCCTTTTGGACGGGATGTTGCCATGATGGGGTATCCTCTCAAAATTACCGAGCTGGTTGCCCAGCTTCCAGGAACATATTATGTTTCAAGACAATCGGTACATACCCCGGCCAGCGTGAGAAAAGCCAAAAAAGCTATCCGGAAAGCTTTTGAAAATCAAAAGCTTAACAAAGGAGTTTCCTTTGTCGAAATTGTTTCCAATTGCAACTCAGGATGGAAAATGACCCCTGTTCAGGCCAACAAATGGCTGGAAGAAAATATGCTTGCATTTTATCCTCCCGGAGATCTGAAGGTTGACGGACAACTGATGGAACAGGGGAAAACTGCCTGATGACCAACAATATGAACCCGATTACCACGAAAAAAATAGATCCATGACGGAAGAAATTATTATTGCAGGCTTCGGCGGGCAGGGAGTGCTCTCCATGGGAAAGATCCTTGCCTATTCAGGAATTATGCAGAATATGGAAGTTTCATGGATGCCTTCCTATGGCCCTGAAATGCGGGGTGGCACTGCCAACGTTACCGTCATCCTGAGTGATGAGCGCATCAGTTCTCCTATCCTGAATGCATATGATACAGCTATCATTCTGAATCAGCAATCTCTTGACAAGTTTGAACCCAAAGTGAAACCCGGGGGATTGCTCCTTTTTGACAACAACGGAATCACCAGGTATCCCGTCAGAAAAGACATTCAGGTGTATATAATTGAAGCAACTAACGAAGCAGTGCGCATGGGATCAGGAAGGGTATTTAACATGATGGTTCTTGGCGGATATCTGAAGCTGAAACCAGTCATCGAAATTGAAAACGTTATCAAAGGACTTCAGAAATCGCTTCCTCCACGCCACCATCATTTGATTCCGATGAATGAGCAGGCCATACGGCGCGGTATGGAACTCGTAAAACCCTATGCGGTGGCGGGTTAAACTGCCAAAACGGTAATATTTTCTGTTCTTTCTCCTGAATTCCTTTCTGCCCTTGAAAAAAGGGATTTCCTTCCTGTACATACTTTTATTCTCTCCACAGCCAATGGCCAAGGGCTGATAGACAATTTCCGATTTTGCTTTGCGAATGGCAATTGACGCTAACGAATTGTCTGCTAGAAAAACATATTTTTTAAAAAAAAGGTGATTTAAATCACTTGTATTAATGATGAACCTCAATTCCAAATTAACAACTTAGGACTTTTTACAGCGTAAATTTGATTGGAAAAACAACCGCCATGAAAACACTGATTGTTAATCTCGTTACAACATGTATTTTAATAATGAATTCAGTGTTTGTAAAGGCACAGGATGAACAGCTTATTCTGGTTCCTGACTATGCGCGTTACGCGGTGCGCATAGGAGAAGGCCTTTCTCCGAGTGGTCATGGATTCAATTATGCGTTCGATCTCTCGGTCGAGAGGCTGAAGAAATCGCTGTACCTTGGAATGTTTATCGATCAGGCAGATGGGAAGATTGCCGGACTTAACCTGCGGTACAAACATTACCTGAACCAGGCAGTACGCAGGGGGTTGGCCTCTGCCAAAGGGAAGTTTAACCCATATATCGGATATAAGTTTGTTTACAGGATGGAAGACAATGTAACGGCGGTACCTATTGCCTTTCAGTCTTCCAAAGATAAAAGGCTGAAATCGTCTGCTACAATAACCGGCAGGGCCTGTTCCCTGGAGCATACGCTGGGTGCTGGAATACAATACCATCTGAACAGCAGGGTGATACTGGATGGATCTGCAGGCATCGGATATTTTATTGGTGATCTGGCGCAGGAAAACAAGAAAGATTTTCTTGGCATCTCAATGACAAACTCAGGATTGGGACTGAGCGCCGAAATGGGCCTGGTTATCGTACTCTTCAACTGATTGTACTACCTTTACAGGAAAATTCCTGTTCATGAAGACGGCCCTTCTCTTTGGTGCAACCGGCCTTACGGGGCGGTATGTTTACCAGTACCTGCTGAAAGAAGAACAATACAGTACAATTCGCGTATTTACCCGTTCTCCTTTTTCGCTCAATGACCCTAAAGTCGAAAACATTGTCATCGACTTTGAAAAGCTATCTTCATATGAAAACCAGATTGCAGGGGATATTCTATTTTGCTGTCTTGGTACAACCCTGCGCAAGGCGGGATCAAAGGAGAATTTTCGCAAGGTAGATTTTGAATATGTGGCAGCGATTGCTGAAGTTGCTGAAAAAGCCGGAGTAAAAAAGTTTCTGGTCATTTCTTCGGTTGGTGCGGATGCAGAGAGCAAAAATTATTATTTACGCGTGAAAGGAGAAATGGAGAATTTTCTTATCCATACAGCAATTCCGCAGGTTGTCATTTTACGCCCATCCCTGTTGCTGGGAAGGAGAGAAGAATTCAGGTTTGGCGAAGAAATGGGAAAACAAATTTATTCTTTCCTGAAGTTTCTGTTCGTTGGGCCTTTGAGGCGTTACAGGGGAATTCATGCCAAAACCGTTGCCCGTGCCATGGTGCGCCTGGCAGATGTTGATACCATTGGCCGTCAGATCATCCCATCTGATCAGATTGCTGTTCTGGGAAGAGCAGCAAGGTGAAATCAGGTAATATTAGATCCGGTTATAATATGAGGCACCTTCAGGGTTTCTTCCTGAATGGAAGTAACCGCTGTTTAGTTGCATCTGAATAGATTTTGTTATTTTTAGACCTTTAAATCATACTTATGCTCGCTGATTTTTTTCAGACTGTTGCCGACTGGTACATGGGTCATATTAACTACGGTACGGTGGTTCTTCTCATGGCAGTTGAAAGTTCTTTTATCCCTTTCCCTTCGGAAATCATCATACCCCCTGCTGCATGGAAGGCTGCTCAGGGAGACATGAATGTTTTTCTTGTGGTTCTTGCCGGAAGTGCTGGTGCCCTTATCGGAGCATTGTTCAATTACTATTTTGCCCTGATATTGGGAAGGCCGGTCATTTATCGCCTGGCCAACACACGGCTGGCAAATCTTATTCTTATTACTCCCGACAATGTTGCAAAGGCTGAGGCGTACTTTCTGAAGTTTGGGAACAGCAGTACATTTATCGGACGACTTGTCCCTGCTGTAAGGCAGTTGATTTCGATTCCTGCCGGTCTTGCGCGGATGAAAGTGCCGGCTTTTATTTTATACACCGTGCTTGGTTCAACATTATGGAATATTATCCTTGCTGTGCTGGGTTATTCTCTTTATTCGCAAAAGGAACTGCTCCATAAATATTATACTGAGATTTCATGGATTCTTCTTGTTTTGGGCGTTTTGTTTGTTGTGTACATCACGTTCCGAATTGTTCGTGCAGCTAATAATCGCAGCAAGTAACCGGGAAAAGTTCTGACCTTCCAAATAATTTCTGATTTTGGCAATGCTTTTGAGCATTTATTATAAACAGGTCAGCCGGTCTGGCGTTGCAAGCCAACCGGCTGACCTGTTAAAATTATGGAAGGGATGTCGGAAATTAAGTTCTGAGATAATCCTCTATGAACTATTTATGCAATTGGGCTTTCTTCCCGCTGATACTGGGGAAGCAGATCTCCGTTTTTGTCAACCCAATCCTTAAGTGCGAATGCATGTCCGCGGCCCAGGTGATAAGTCTTCACAACTTCCTTGGTAACATTCGATAATTTGTGAATGCTCTGGGCAAGCCTCTGGCTGACCTGTTTTTCATCCATTTCTGCTGCTAATGGAGCTTTTTTTGCGGCCTCCAGCAGTTCTGATTTTATCATGGCTTTCCCGCTGTTTTTTAATGTTTCGAGGACGAAATTATCCCATGCAACTGCAACGGTGGATGTCCTGGGTTTCCTTTCTTTCTTCGGAACAGCAGTTTTTTTCTTTTCTTTTACCACCTTGGCTTTAGCTGTTTTCTTTGTTGTCGCTTTTTTGGCAGCAGCCTTCACTGCTGTTTTAACTTTCTTTGGCTTTGCAGCTTTAGCTTTGCCCTTAGCTTTTTTTGCAGTAACCTTCCCTGCTTGTTTTGCTTTCGAAGGGCGTCCTCTTTTACCTTTAGCAGCTTTTTTCTCAGGTGTAATTACTACCGCTAATTGCTTGCGGGGCCGTCCTCTCTTTTTTGAAGTTGTTGTTTCACCTCTTTCCGAAACTTTACCCTTTTCAAGAATTTCTATTGCCGATTTAATGCGCTCAACTTCAAATTCGAGTTTACGTAGGTCTGATTTGTAACCCTGAACCAGATCCTGTGCATCTTCTGGAGACAAATTCAGTTTTTTCATAGGCTTTTTTGATTAAATGAATTTAATATTTAATGCAAATATCAAATTTATTTCTGATAAATAAAACATTTTTTAATTTTTTTTGAAAATAATTCAATCTTTTTATAAACATTTTTATAGTTTTTCTTTTTCCCGATACCATGTTCATGCCGGTATTCGGCGATTTTTCTGCTTTTTAATTCAATTAACCCAATTATTGCATTAGAAAAATTCTTATGCAATGCGATTAAGAAGAATCAATCTTTTCACTTCGCTATCGCTGAATTGAAAAGGTTCCCGATAAATCGTGAGGGGTAAACATGATTAATTCATTAGTTCACATCTAAAGGTATTCGTAATGAATAAATCAGGTTTAGAACCTTTTTCGTACTTATCTTTTGATGAACAATTTTCAGGTATTGGTCAGGTGCTTACTGAAGTAAAAGGATGCATTTACGGTTTGGTTTTCACATACTTTTGTTTGATGTCTCGCATAATAGAAATTTTGAGGGAGGGATAAGAAATTTTTTGTGTTTGTACTACGACGAGAGAAATAATATTAAAGTGGGTAAAATAATTGGAATAGATTGTTCGGCAGATTATGCTTCAATTTGCATTTTTATATGCAGCACTCCAATTTTCTCATATGTTCTGCATTCTCTTTTTCAGGCTGATTTTTGAAGAATGGATTTTGGTTGTGGCTCTTATTTACTTCATAGGAAACTGGTGATACAGGGAGAAAATGAAAACATTAGCAAATCACATGCACCTTTATATGTTTTGCCTGGCTAAATGATATGCTTCCTTTGCCCTTGTTCAAATCCTGCCAAATAATAAACTGTAAAGAGCAAACAGATACAAATTATAAAACGGCAAAACGACATTGCAGAATATAGTTTACAGCCTAAAAACGGATGGGGTTATGGGCAAACAGGTTGCAGGATATGAATTATGGCGCAACAGAGATTCTTGCAGTTTTATGCTCTGTTCCTGAAAACAGGGAACAAAAATACATACCCTGTTTCACTTTTCTTTTGTTCTGATCCGTCAGATCCCATTGAATGCTGTTTGAACCGGAAGCCGGATGCAGAGTCCATTCGCGGATCAGATTTCCGGTTACGGAATAAATTCTGATAGTTATTGCCTCCTGAGATGTTGAACTAAAAAGTATTTGAGCATAATTCCCCGCCGGATTAGGGACGATACGAAAAA
>JAAYUG010000177.1 GCA_012517825.1 Bacteroidales bacterium
GACCGGTAGTGATCCGTATCAGACTATCAGGCTGGCTTTGATACACAAACATCTTTTGACCACCTTCCCGGCAGACATGGCTCACCGTTCCTGTTACAGTAATCTTTTTCCCAACGTAATCAGAAGGATTTGCTTTAAGCTGAACAAGAGTAACGCTTTCGGGTGCATCAACTGCCTTCTTTTGGTGGCAGGAAATCAGAAAGAAAATAGAAAGAACGATGAACAAACCATGTAATCTATTCATATGTAGTGAATTATTTGATTAGTGTCAATTTTTAACGGAAACTCTTTATGCAATCTTCTGTGGTTGAATAAATTTCAAAGACATTGTGCAACTGAAGCAACTTGAAAAGTTCCATCACTTCAGGAGCTATATTACAGATCTTGAACTGGCCGTAACTGTTATTGGCAGTTTTCATAACCGAGAGAAAAACACCAAAACCTGAACTGTCAATAAAAGTAACTCCTTCAAGATTCAGAACCAGTTTCATGTTGGGTTTACTGAAAAAGCTGTTCAGTTCGGTTTTAACCTGATCAGCTATCAGCGCATTTAACCTGGTTACATTTTGGAATGAAACCACGGTGATATTGTCAACAACTTCTGCTTTCAGCATATTAGGGGTTTTTAAGTGATATGTCAGGTATCAGTTCACGAAGTTCATCTATTGCCTGCTGGCTGGAGTGCAGAAAAGCAGAAACACATTCGGCATAAAGGTCTTCATCTTTTCCGCTCAGAATATCAAGTTCCAGTTGTTTTAGCTTTTGTGCCAGACCGTGAAGTCCCATGATAGCAACCGTAGTTTTGGCTTTGTGCGCGTGTCTGGCCAGCTGATCCCAATCACGATGATTCAGACTTTCCTGCATGCTTTGGGCAAGTTCCTGCACCTGCGAAATAAATATTCCAACAAGTTCCCTGAGTACTTCAGGGTCATTTCCGGTATTTTCCCGAAGGTAGGAAAGGTCAACTATCATTTTGCACCAATTTCAAGGCTAAAATAATATAAAGATTTTAAGTTTCTAACCGGAAGAACAACTTTTGAACCCAAATTCGTCAATTGAAAAACTTAAGTGACGAATCGACCAATAAAATCTTATCAGATTTTAGACGTCGGGATTACCTCGATAAGTCAATAGAAACAAGTTGTTTAAATGTTTTTTGTGTTTCTGTTTACTCATCTCCTCTAAAAATAATTTTGTTATAGCCTGGTTGAATTTGTTAATTCATGGTACTTCGGTTGAACAAATCCTGCCGTTAAACCCGGATGATGCGTCAGGCGCAAAGCGAACTCATGCATTGTGGGTTGGAATGCAGGGTTGGGATTCGGGCCAACTCCGGTGTGCCTGAGTAAAATCAAACAGCCGGGCTAACTGAGCATTTTCAATTGGGTTGTGGTGGTTAACCAAATATTTTTTTTATCTTTCGTACCTGCAAACCCTTGCAAGGTTACAATTGATTCATAAATGAAAAACTTGTGCATATGAACAGGCTATTGGGGTGTATCCTGGTACTGTTTCTGTTTTCAGCAGGAGAGCTCATGTCACAGACAGTTTCAGCAGATCCTGTTGCTAAACTCAGAAATCAGCGGAACTACGCTCAGGCATACAATCAGGCTATTGAGGCGATAAAGGCAGGTGATTATTCCCGGGCTGCAGTATTTCTCGACAAAGCCCTGGAGTTTTCTGCCAATGCGCCGGAAGCATTGCTTCAAAGGGCCAAAATCTTTTTCACCTACCAGGATTATGATGCTTCCCTTCAGGATCTTGAGACGCTTCTTAAGAATAAACCGGAAACAGGAGAAGCGTGGTACCTGGAAGGACTTCTCTGGATGATTCACGATTCTGTGCCGCGGGCCTTGCAATGCATGAATGAGGCCATCCGGAGAAGCTACACTACCGACGAGGCTTTTTTCTACCGGGGCGTTCTGAAAACCCTTCAGGGTGATTACAGTGGAGCAATTTACGATTATACGATGGCTATTGACAAGAATCCCAATTATACCATAGCTTTTCATGAGCGTGCTTCTGTACGTCTTATGGTTAAAGACCTTCAGGGGGCTCTCTATGATTACCGAATGGCTGTTGGGCTGGATAGCATGTTCCTGACAGCCTATAATAATATGGGTCAGTTGAAGATGATTCTGGGAGATTATCAGGGAGCTGTGGAAGATTTTTCCAGGGTCGTCAGGCTTGATCCGGCAAATCATCAGGCATTTAATAACAGGGGACAGGCCTATTACCTGATGGGTGAATATCCTAAAGCAGTTGAGGATTTTTATGCGGCGGTAGTGATAGATTCTGCCTATGCAGCCGCATGGAATAACCTCGGAAATGCCTATGCCAAAATGGAAAAATATGAAGAGGCAACAACCTATTACACTAAAGCTCTGCAGATAGATTCCGGTTTTGCTGTTGCCTATCTTAACCGAGGCTTTGTCAACGAACTGCTTGGAAAGCTGGAAAATGCCTGTGCCGATTGGAATATGGCCTTTTCCCTTGGGCGAAAAGAGGCCGAAAAGTATATTAAGGAATGTAAGTAGCAACATGATTGGTAATCATGACGGTAAGAACTGATATTATGAGGAAATTATTTTTACTTATCCTGATTGCTTGCCTGGTTTATCCAGCCCATGCACAATCAGATCCCAAAATCAAACGAAACAAATTCTTTGCCGGTAAGGAAGGTTTCAGAGAGGCATGGAAATGCGTCAAAAAGGGCAATGAATTTTACAAAAAAGGGAAAGGGTATTTTCAGGATGCCCGGCAGTTATACCTGGAGGCATATAATTATAACCCTTTAGTTCCGGAACTTAATTACAAACTTGGCATCTGCTATCTTTATACGGATGACAAATTTCAGGCAATCGAATATCTGCGTTCTGCATGGAATCTTAAACCGGCTGTCACCAGAGATATCCTTTTTTACGTAGGAAGAGCCTATCACCAGGTCTTGAATTTTGACTCCGCTGTTGTTTCGTATCAGAATTACCTTGCCCGGCTGCCCAATAAGGAAAAAGTCGTGGCAAAGGCTATGATTGACAAATTGATTCAGGAATGTTATGACGGGAAAAAGCTGGCAGCAAATCCGGTGCGGGTTATTATTTCCGGTCTGGGGGAGGGAGTCAACAGCGAATATGATGACTATGGACCTGTTTTAGCACCCAACGACAGCCTGTTGTATTTCACATCCCGCCGGCCCGGCAGCAAAAAAGCGGAACGAAATCCTTATGACAACAAATATTATGAAGACATTTATGTGGCGAAGAGGGAAGGCACAGGGTGGACAGATGTGAAACCTGTCGGCAAGCCCGTGAACACCCGTCACAATGATGCTGTGGTGGGCATTACTCCTTCCGGAGATGGTCTTTTCATATACCGCGGAATAACGGGAGGAGGAGATATCCTTCTGGCCTGGCACCGGCGTAAAAAAGACAAATTTACGACCCCTTTCCAGGTGAACGAGAAATTCTTGTCCCGGTACAGAGAAACTTCCATCTGCATGACCAGTGATTCAACTGCTGTTTATTTTGTCAGCGACAATCCTTCCCAAAGTATGGGAGGTAAAGATATCTTTATGAGCACTACCCGGAAGAAGGGTACGGAACGTTGGAAAAAGCCTGTCAATCTTGGTCCTGTCATCAATACCCCGTATGATGAAGAGGGTGTTTACATTACCCCTGACGGAAAAACTCTCTATTTCAGTTCAAAAGGCCATAATACCATGGGAGGGTATGATATCTTCCGGTCGGTGAAACTGGATGACGGCAGTTGGTCAGCCCCTGAAAATCTGGGTTACCCGATCAATACCCCTGATGATGAATTGTTCTATCGCCCTGACATATTGAATCCGAAATATGCATATTACTCGGCTGTGCGTGAAGGAGGACGCGGGGGAAAAGATATTTTCCGGATTGCTTTTCTCGGAGAGGAAAAGGAACTGGTTCTTGTTTCTGATACGGCTTTGTTTGCATGGAGGCAGGCTTTTCCGCCAAAAGCATTTACAAAGATTCCTGAATTCCTTGGAATTGATTCAACCCTTGTTATAACAGGAAAAATTACCGATGCAGCAACCGGGAAAGGTATCATGGCGAGGATTGAATTTATCGATGCCGGAGCCAGTAAAACTGTTGCTACAGCTGTGTCTGATACCACAGGGGATTACCGGGCTTCATTGCCGGCAAAGACGAAATACGGAGTGGAAATCATGGCAAAGGACTATCTTTTCTTCCTCGAAATGGTCAACCTGGCAGAAGATACTTCCGATGTCCTTTTTGTCCGCAACTTTGCTCTGACCAGGGTAGAAGTGGGAACTAAAGTCGTACTCCGGAATATTTTCTTCGAAACAGGGAAAGCCACGCTGAAACCCGAATCATATGCCGAATTGTCCAATGTTCTTAAGTTTATGGAAGACAATCCAACCATCAGGCTTGAAATATCGGGACATACCGACAATGTCGGCTCACGACGGGTGAACCAGAAACTTTCGGAAGACAGAGCCAGAGCTGTTGTCGATTATCTCGTTGCGAAGGGAATTGACAGGTCAAGGCTTGAGTCAAAGGGATACGCTGATACCCAGCCCGTTTCAACAAATGCTACTTCTGAAGGGCGGGCGCTGAACCGGCGAGTCGAATTTAAGGTTATTGGCAAATAATGCGCTGATGGGTAAAATACCTGATTCTGTTGCCCGGGGTCCGGGTAGCAGAAAGCCATAAAATGCGCATCCGCTCAACAAAAAACGCTATTGTTTTCTTTCCCGTTTTCAGCGGCCGTAAGTTATTAGTTTCCACTGAAGATTGCCGGCAAACTGATGGTCCGGAAGTAAAGGAGAACCGGTTTTAGGTTAAAGAACATTCATGGTTTATCGCGTAAAATTTATTTTTGTGCAAACAAAAACCAAAAATTATGTCTGTAAAACAAACTGCATTTCATGATATCCATGTAAAACTGGGTGCCCGTATGGTTGAATTTGCGGGGTTCAGAATGCCTCTGGAATATACAGGAGTAACGGATGAACATATTACAGTGCGAACCGGCGTTGGTGTTTTTGATGTTTCCCACATGGGCGAGATTTGGGTCAGGGGATCACATGCTCTTGATCTGATTCAGAAAATAACTACCAATGATGCCTCCGTTCTTACTCCCGGAAAAGTTCAGTATTCCTGCATGCCAAACGGAAGGGGAGGAATTGTTGATGATCTTCTTGTGTATTGCTTTGACGGGCAAACTTACCTTTTGGTTGTAAATGCCGCCAATATTGAAAAAGACTGGAATTGGATTGTACAGCAGAATTCCATGGGAGCCGTTCTTGAAAATGCTTCCGACAGCATTTCCCAGCTCGCAGTTCAGGGGCCAAAGGCGGTTGAGATTCTGCAGGAGCTTACACCGGTGCCACTTTCAGAACTGAAATATTATACATTTACTACAGGAGAGATGGCTGGTGTGCCCGGAGTGATCATATCGGCCACAGGGTATACAGGAGCGGGAGGTTTTGAACTGTATTTTCCGAATGCATTTGCTGAGAAAATTTGGAATGCAGTATTTGAAGCGGGAAAAAAGGCCGGAATAAAACCGGCAGGACTGGCCGCACGCGATACCCTGAGACTGGAAATGGGATACTGTTTGTACGGCAACGATATCGACGATACCACATCTCCTATTGAAGCCGGTTTGGGCTGGATTACAAAATTTACCGAAGGAAAGAATTTCATCGACAGGGATCTTTTGTGGCAACAGAAACAAAAAGGTGTTGCACGAAAACTTGTTGGTTTTGAAATGATAGAGAGAGGGATTCCCCGGCAGCATTATACCATTGCCGATGCATCAGGCAACAAGGTGGGAGAAGTCACTTCGGGAACCATGTCCCCCATGTTGAAAAAGGGAATAGGAATGGGGTA